>CALCZO010000116.1 GCA_937903315.1 uncultured Alphaproteobacteria bacterium | reverse complement strand
GATCAGCGGCGGCGGAAGACCAGAGGCCCGTCCGGCGTTTCGATAACCAGCTGGCGACGGACCAGCGACCAGCGGCTGGCGCGGGACATCGCCTGCGCGAAGCGGCGCTCGTTGTCGCCACCGGCGCCGAAACACGCCATCCGGGTCATCGCCAGCGGGCCGACGGTGAGGGCCGGGCCGGCAATCTCGACCTTGCCCATGTAACGGTTGCAGCCCGCGCTGCCACCGGCGCGACCGTCTCTCCCGATCCGCAGCGTGGGGCGCGAGACGCTGGCAAAGGCGGTGCCGCCAAGGCTTTCGGCGACCCACAGCGTCTCGACCGGAAATGATGGCCCAGCCGCACGGACTGGAGCCAGCGACAGGACAAGGACGGCGGACAGGATCATGGCGCGCAAACGGACAGGCATGGTCTTTCCTTCCCAACGGACGCGCCGATGGGACGTCAGCCGATGCCGCCCGTCAAGCGTTCATAGAGCGGGTTGTCCGATTTGAACACGTAAGCCAGCGTCGAGACGGTGACCGCCTTGGCACCCTGACGGATCAGCCAGTCGCTGAGCGGACCGACCCTGCCGACCGGGCAATGGAGGATCACCTCACCGCCGGGCTGGCCGAACGGCATCGTCGCCCCGAACGGTCCGAGCGCGAGCGGCTTCAGCGGCTGGGGCAGACGCGTGCGGATCTCGCGCATGCGGCGGGCCGTCTCCTCCGCCGTGATGCGCATCAGCACCTGGCGCGCCGCCTCGCGCGCCTGGTGCGTCCAGTTCGCGCCGGTGGCGGCGACAAGATTGGCCTCGGATTTCAGGATCGTGCCGTCCTCGATCACCTTCAGGCCGTTGGCGGCGAGCGTCGCCCCGGTCGTGGTGATGTCGACGATCAACTCCGCCGTACCGGCAGCCGGCGCGCCCTCGGTCGCCCCGAGGCTCTCGACAATGCGGTAATCGGCAATGCCATGGCGGGCAAAATGCTGCCGCGTCAGGGTCAGATACTTGGTCGCCACGCGCATCCGCCGATGATGGCGGGCGTGGAAGGCGGCCGCCACCTCCTCGATATCGGCCATGGTGCGCACATCGATCCATGCTTCGGGCACAGCGACGACGACATTAGCATGGCCGAAACCGAGCGGGGTCAGCATGACGATCTTCTCGTCTCGGGCCGGAATCGATTCAGCAATCAGGTCCTCGCCGGTGACGCCGAAGTGCACCGCACCGCGCGCCAGTTCCGCCGCAATCTCGGAGGCGGAGAGAAACGCGACCTCGATTCCCGCCATCCCGTCGATCTGGCCGCGATAGTCGCGCGCGCCGCGCGCCTGGCTGAGCGGCATTCCCGCCCGGGCGAAGAATGCGAAGGTGTTTTCCTGCAGCCGCCCCTTGGACGGAATGCCGATGACGAGATCTGCCGCGCTCATGCTGCGTCTCCGAACCGTTCGAGCCAGATGGCGCAGCCGATCGCCGGCACATCGGCAGGCGCGCCAAGCCGGCGCAGCAAGCCATCGTATCGCCCGCCGGCGATCGCCGGACGGGCCGCGTCAGCGGCGACGAATTCGAACACGAAGCCGGTATAGTAATCGAGATTGCGGGCAAAGGCCGCCGAGGCACTGAGCCGCGACAGATCGATGCCGCGCGCCGCCATGAAGCCGGTGCGGGCATCAAACCGGTCGAGCGCCGCATCAAGATCGATCCCGGCATCGGCGGAAAGCGCGCGGACTTCGGCCGAAACGGCATCGGGATCGCCGGAAATCGCACGGAAGCGTGCCAGCAGCGCCGCCTGTTCGGCGGCCAGACCGGCGCCGTCATCTTCGGCGCGGATCAGGAACCGCTCGGCGATTTCGGCCGGGGTGCGACCACCGACGGCTTTCAGACCGGCAATCGACAGCAGATCCTTGACGAAGGCGCGCGCCTCATCGGGATCGGCACCCTTGAGGGCGTTGAGCACGCCGGTATAGGCAGACAGGCCGCTGGTCCGCGCCGGCTCGGCTGCGGAGACACCGGCTCCACCGTTGCGACGGATGCGGCGGACCACGGCAGCGGGCAGGTTCATGGCGCCGGTCAGCGCCGCCAGCAGTCCGACATCGCCCATGCGGATGGTGCGACGGGCCGGGCCGAGCAGCGCCTCGGCCTCGATGGCGAGCGCCAGCAACTCGGCATCCGCCGCTTCGATATCGGTGCGGCCGAAGGATTCGAGCCCGGCCTGGATGAATTCGCCCGACCCGTCGGCCCGCTGGCGGAACACCGGACCGATGAACGCCTGCGCTCTCTGGCCGGCACAGCTGGCAGACAGCCAGGCGCGGGCTGCGGGAATGGTGAACTCGGGCCGCAGACACATCTCTTCGGCGCCTGCCTCGCTGACAAGGAACAGGCGGCGGCGGATATCCTCGCCGGAGAGTTCGACGAACGGTTCAGCCGGCTGGAGGATCGGCACATCGCCGGCATCGAACCCGTGGCGCGCAAACAGCGCCATCAGGTCAGTGTGGCAGGCAAGCGGGGTGGCGGACAAGGGCAGAGTTCTTTCCTGTTCGATCCATTTGGCCTCCCTCTAGCAGAGTTGAGCCACAAACAGGAATGCGAAAGTGCCAAGATGCTGAACGAAGCCGACCCGCAGCGCGCGCCGGCTCCGCCTTGGTCGATCACGGCGCGGCGGGCTTGAGAAAACCGAAATCGCAGCCTTCGTCGGCCTGCAGCACCTCGGTGGCATAGAGCTTGTCATAGCCGCGCAGGGTTTTGGGATCGCGCGCGGAGGACACGAAGCCGGCGCGGCGGCGCGTCAGTTCCGCCTCGTCGACCAGAAGATCGATACGCCGGTCCTTCACCGACAGGCGAATGCGGTCGCCGTTGCGGACCAGCGCGAGCGGTCCGCCCTGTGCCGCCTCTGGCGTCACATGCAGCACGATGGTGCCGAAAGCGGTACCGGACATGCGGGCATCGGAGATGCGCACCATGTCCTTGACGCCCTTGGACGACAGCTTTTTCGGGATCGGCAGATAGCCGGCTTCCGGCATCCCCGACGGGCTGGTCGGTCCGGCGTTCTGGAGCACGAGAAAATCGTCCGCGGTGACGTCGAGGGCGGGATCGTCGATCCGGGCGGCGAGATCCTCCAGCGAGGAAAACACCACGGCGCGGCCTTCCTTTTCGAACAAGGTGGCATCGGCGGCTGACCGCTTGAGGATGGCGCCGCGCGGGGCGAGCGATCCGAACAGGGCGACAAGCCCGCCCTGCGGTTCAAGCGGGGCTGCGGCGCTGGCAATCACCTTGCGGTCAACCGGATCGGCCGGGCCGTCAAGCCGCGCGCCAAGCGTTTCGCCGGTCACGGTCATGCAATCGAGGTTGAGCAGGGGTTTGAGTTCCCGCATCACGGCGCCAAGTCCGCCGGCATAGAAGAAATCTTCCATGTAATGGCTGCCGACCGGCTTGAGATTGACCAGCACCGGGGTGGTGTCGGACAGATCGTTCAGCCAGGTCAGCGGCACGTCGATGCCGGCACGGCCGGCAACGGCGGCGAGATGGATGATCGCATTGGTCGACCCGCCGAGCGCCAGCAGCACGCGCAACGCATTCTCGACCGCCGGGCGCGTGACGATCTGGCTCGGACGGATCGGCCGTTCGATCAGACGCACGGCGGTGGCGCCGGTCGCCTCGGCGGCGCGCAGCCGGTCGGCATGCACGGCCGGGATCGCCGCCGTGCCGGGCAGCGACAGGCCCAGCGCCTCGGCGATGCAGGCCATGGTCGAGGCGGTGCCCATCACCGCACAGGTGCCGGCAGTGGTGGCGAGACGCGATTCGATGACGCCGATCTCGTCCTTCGACACTTCACCGGCGCGATGCTTGGCCCAGTACCGCCGGCAATCGGTGCAGGCGCCAAGCCGTTCCTCGCCATGGCGCGAGGTCATCATCGGCCCGGCAACGATCTGGATCGCCGGCACGTCGGCGGAAACCGCGCCCATCAACTGGGCCGGCACGGTCTTGTCGCAGCCGCCCATCAGCACCACCGCGTCCATCGGCTGGGCGCGGACCATTTCCTCGGTGTCCATCGCCATCAGGTTGCGGAACTTGAGGCTGGTGGGATTGAGAAACACCTCGCCGAGAGAGATCGTCGGAAAGTCGATCGGCAGCGCACCGGCGGCGAGGACCCCGCGTTTGACCGCTTCGAGCATCTCGGGAAAATGACGGTGACAGTTGTTGTAGCCCGACGGCGTATAGGCGATGCCGACGATCTTCTTCGACAGCATCTCCTGCGAATAGCCCA
>CALCZO010000115.1 GCA_937903315.1 uncultured Alphaproteobacteria bacterium | reverse complement strand
GCCGAATGGCCGCTGTCGCGCAAGTTCGGCTGCGAGCCGGTGATGGCGCCGCGCGTGCTCGAACATGCGCATCGCAGCGGGCTGGTTGCCCATGGCGTCTCGTTCCATGTCGGTTCGCAGCAGCGCAACCCGCAGGTGTGGGACGGCGCGCTTGAATCGGCGGCGTGGATTTTCCGCGAGATGGCCGAGCGCGGCATCACGCTGTCGATGGTCAACCTCGGCGGCGGCTTCCCGACCCGGTATCTCAAGGAGATTCCGGGCGTGCCGACCTATGGTCAGGCGATCTTCGAGGCGCTGCGCAAGCACTTCGGCAACCGGATTCCGGAAACGATCATCGAGCCGGGGCGCGGCATGGTTGGTAATGCCGGCATCATCGAGACCGAGGTGGTGCTGGTGTCGAAGAAGTCGGACAGCGACACCGTGCGCTGGCTCTACCTCGACATCGGCAAGTTCCACGGGCTGGCCGAGACGATGGACGAGGCGATCCGCTATCCGATCAAGACGCCGCGCGACGGCGATGATCTCGTGCCCTACATCGTGGCTGGTCCGACCTGCGACTCGGTCGATGTGATGTACGAGAAGGAGCCGTACATGCTGCCGTTCTCGGTCGAGATCGGCGACAAGCTGCTGATAGAGGGCACCGGCGCGTATACGACGACGTATTCGAGCCAGAACTTCAACGGCATCGCCGGTCTGAAGCAGTACGTCATCTGAGACGAAGGGGCCGCCCGGCCCCTTTCCATCCCCTTTCCCGTTCGGCGGTCCGTCAAGGACTGGTGCGAGGGTCTCCCCTTGAGCGAGGAGACTTTCGAGATGCTGCGCATTGTCGAAGAAACCCAGGGCGACATTGTCGCCCGCGAAGCCTTGCTGGATGCCGCGTTCGGGCTGGACCGGGCGGCCAAGACATCCGAGCGCTTGCGCGAGGGCCGGCTGCCCGCAAACGGTCTGGCGCTGGTCGCCCGCGATGGTGACCGGCTGGTTGCGACGCTGCGATTCTGGCATGTGACGACCGGCGATGGCCGGCCGGCGCTGATGCTTGGCCCGTTGGCAGTGGCCGAAAGCCATCGCACGCAGGGGCTCGGCAGCCTGATGATGCGGCGCGGACTGACGCTTGCCGGTGCCTATGGCCACAGGGCCGTCCTGCTGGTCGGCGACGAGCCGTACTACCGCCGTTTCGGCTTCTCGCGCGCACTGGCTCAGGGGCTCGACCTGCCGGGCGGCTACGATCCCGCGCGCTTCCTCGGGCTGGAACTCCAGCCCGACGCGCTCGTGGGCGCATGCGGCATGGTGAGCGCCAGCGGCGCGTTCGATGCGGCAGCGGCCGACGGTCTCATGCCGGCCATGGATGCGGCTGAAGCGCGCCTCTGATACAATTTCGATTGACGCCAGCGGCAGGGTTCCCGCACAACCCTGCCGCATTCTTTTTTGCTGGAATTTCAGGGGTGCAGACGCCCCCTCGTTCGGAGGCATGACATGACTGACTGGCCACACCATGGCACGATTTCCGGCCCGATCGTGATGATCGGCTTCGGCTCGATCGGCAGGGGAACGCTGCCGCTGATCGAGCGCCACTTCGCCTTCGACAAGGCCCGGCTGGTTGTGGTCGATCCCGAAGACAAGGACCGGGCTCTGGTCGAGAAGCTTGGCTATCGCTTCATCCAGAAGGCGGTGACCCGCGACAACTACCGTGACCTGCTCGGACCGCTGCTGACGGCAGGCGGCGGGCAGGGGTTCTGTGTCAACCTGTCGGTTGATACCGGCTCGGTCGACATCATGACCTATTGTCAGGACCTGGGCGCATTTTACATCGACACGGTCAACGAGCCGTGGGTCGGATTCTATTTCGACGCCTCGAAGGGGCCAGAGGCGCGGTCCAACTACGCTCTGCGCGAGGTGACGCTGGCAGCCAAGCGCAAGGCGGTGGGCAAGACGACCGCCGTGTCCTGCTGCGGTGCCAATCCGGGCATGGTGTCGTGGTTCGTCAAGCAGGCGCTGGTCAACATCGCGACCGATCTTGGCGTTGCGTTCGATGAGCCGAAGGGCCGCGAGGACTGGGCGCGCCTGATGCTTGCCGCCGGCGTCAAGGGCATCCATATCGCCGAGCGTGACACCCAGCGCTCGAAGAAGCCCAAGCCGATGGATGTGTTCGTCAATACATGGTCCGTCGAAGGCTTTGTCTCGGAAGGACTGCAGCCGGCGGAACTCGGCTGGGGCACGCATGAGACGTGGATGCCGGACAACGGGCGGACGCATGAGGCCGGGTGCCAGGCCGCGATCTATCTGCTGCAGCCGGGCGCCAACACGCGCGTGCGCTCATGGTGCCCGACGCCGGGGCCGCAATACGGCTTTCTCGTCACGCATAACGAATCGATTTCGATCGCGGACTATTTCACGGTGCGCGACGACAACGGCAAGGCGCTCTACCGGCCAACCTGCCATTACGCCTATCATCCCGCCAACGACGCCGTGCTGAGCCTGCACGAGATGTTCGGGGCCGGCGGCGTCCGGCAGTCGTCATGGCATATTCTTGACGAGAACGAGATCGAGGACGGAATCGACGAGCTTGGCGTGCTGCTCTACGGCCACGGCCGCAATGCCTACTGGTATGGCTCGCAGCTGTCGATCGAGGAAACCCGGCGGATCGCGCCCTATCAGAAC
>CALCZO010000114.1 GCA_937903315.1 uncultured Alphaproteobacteria bacterium | reverse complement strand
CCGGCTTCGGATCAGTGGCTGACGGTCGGCTGCGCGCTTGAGAACCTGCTGCTCGCGGCTCAGGCTGCCGGCTTTGCCGCAGCGGTCAGGTCAGGCCGGGCGCTGGAAGCACAGCCGGTCCGGGAGGCGTTCGCACTCGGACCGAACGAGCATTTCACCTGTTTCGTCGCGCTCGGCACGGCAGCCGAATGGCCGCCGGCCAAGCCCAAGCCGGCGCTGGATCAGATTGTCTCGACGTGGTGATGAGGCACAAAGGCCGGACAAGGCGCAGGCCGTCAGCGGGCGGCCTGCTTCTGGGCCGTGCCATTGCGGCGCGCATCATCGATGAAGCGGACGAGATCGAGTGTGCCGTCAAAGGCGGCATTGTCGATCGTCTCCCAGGTGCGCACCTTGCCGTCGAACGCCCGCTCGAACGCCGCCCGGTCGCGCATCGGCGCTTCCAGCATCGCCCGGCGGATGATGCCCTTGAGGTCCTCGGGCAGGTCGGCAAGATAGACCACCGGCGAGTTGAGAATCAGGTCTGATTTCATCACCACGCGGAAATCGTCGCGGCGCATCGGCGTGCCGTCGACATTCTTGAGCGCACCGCGCGCCAGCAGGCGACCAAGCGTTGAATCCTCGTCCGACGTCCATTCACCGACGGCATAATCGACCAGCCCCTGCGACAGCGCGACCAGCGCGTTCTCGTGGCTGCCGGTGAACACCTGCCGTGACAGAACGGCATCCGGGTCGATCTTCTGGCTGAACAGGGCATGGCGCGGCACCGAATAGCCCGACACCGAATTGGGATCGACCAGCGCAAGGCTCCTGTTGCGGAAATCCTCGACCTTCGGAATTGCGCCGCGTGACATCGCATACAGCATGGCATGGCGGCCGCGCGAGCCGTCGCCGTTGGTCTCGACGGCGAAGGCCTCGACCTTGACGCCGCTGGTGCGGGCGCGGGCATAGGCCATCGGGCTGTAAACCGCCAGATGGATCAGTCCCTCACGCTGGCTTTCAATCAGCGACTGGTAGTCGTTGGCGATCTTGAGGCTGACCTTGAGGCCGATCTCGCGTGACAGGTAGGCCATCAGCGACGACCAGCGTTCGGACGAGTTCTTGGCATATTCCTTGGGCACGATGCCAAGGGTCACTTCTGGATACTTGGCGTAAAGATCCTGAAGCTTGGGGTCGAGTTCCTTGTAGTCGATGTAGTTGCATTCGACCGCGCGATACAGGATCGCCTTGCAGTCAAGCCGGGTCTGGATCTCCGGCCCCTTTTCCTTGAGGCGGGGATCGAGCACCTTCTGGTCCTGGATCTTGTTGTCGAACGAGCGGTATTCGATCGCGCGCGAATCGACCGGCTTGTAGTCGACCGGGCGGAAATCATACGGACGCCCCTCGATCGGACGATAGTCGATATAACGCTCCTCGCGCACCGTTCCGAGTCGCGGATCAATGACGCCGCTCCGCGTTTCGACCGTCACCGCGCGCTGGTCCACAGGCGGCATCACGCCCGGCAGGGGGCGCGGTCGGCTGTCCTGCGGCGCAGCCGCGCGCACCGCGACCGGCTCGACCGTGACAGCCTGCGGGAGCGTCTGCGCCGGTGCCGACTGCGGCAGATAGGTCGGCGGCGGCTGCATCGGCAGGCGCGGGGCCGGAGGGGCGATGCGGTAATCGATCGGCTGTGCGGTGGAAACAGCTCCGGCCTGCGGGCGGCTGTCCTGCGGCTGGGCGCGATGATCGCTCCAGCCGGTCCGGGTCTCGGCAACAACCGGTGCAGGGGCGCGGTTGATGCGGAAATCCTGCGGCATGAAGGTCTGTGGCTGGCCGCCGCTGCGCCCGTCCGGTGGCAGATAGGGCTGAACCTGAGCCATGACCGCAGTGCCCGTCAGAAACACCGCTGCAACGCCACCGACCACTCGACCCAAACGCATGACCTGCTCCGACCTGCCGCATCGTGCGGCCCTTAGCCTCAAGCACCGGCAATTCCGGTACAGTTCGGCCATTACCCTGCGTCATCAATGCTTGTCGCAAGGTAAAGGCTGCGGCGGTCGAACGATCGGTGCGGGTGAACCTTCCGGTAGGGTTAACGCAGTCTTGCCGGGGTGGCGGAGGCGGGGCGTCCGCCCCGGCCCATGCCGGATGTCAGTCGCGGCTGCCGCGGATCATGTTGATGACGCCGGAGAAATCGCCGCCGGCATGGCCCGAGGCGTTGTAGAGCGCGTAGATCTGCGCTGCCACTGCACCGAGCGGGACGGACGCACCCGACGCTCCCGCCGCTTCCAGCGCCAGCTTCATGTCCTTCAGCATCAGTTCGGTGGCAAAGCCAGGCTTGTAGCCGTTGTTGGCCGGGCTGGTTGGGACCGGACCGGGAACCGGACAATAGGTCGTCAGTGCCCAGCACTGGCCCGAGGAGGTGGAGGCCACATCGAACAGCGCCTGATGGTCCAGCCCCAGTTTTTCGGCCAGCGCGAAGCCTTCGCAGACTGCGACCATCGAGATGCCGAGGATCATGTTGTTGCAGATCTTCGCTGCCTGCCCGGCGCCCGCGCCGCCGCAATGGACGATCTTGCGGCCCATCTTTTCCAGCACCGGCTTTGCGGTCTCGAACGCTGCTGCCTCGCCGCCGCACATGAAGGTCAGCGTCGCCCCCTTGGCCCCGCCGGTGCCGCCCGAAACCGGCGCATCGACCGAGGCCATGCCGGCCGCCGCCGCCATCGCATGCGCGGCGCGCGCGCTCTCGACATCGATGGTCGAGGAATCGACAAACAGCGTGCCCGTCTTCGCCGCACCGACGAGATCGGCCCAGACCGCGCGGACGTGCTTGCCCGCCGGCAGCATGGTGATTACGATCGCTGCATCCTTCACCGCAGCCCGCGCATCGGCCGCGATGGCAACACCCGCCTCCTGCGCCGCTGCCTTCGAGGCGTCGCTGAGGTCGAAGCCGATAACCGTGTGCCCGGCCTTGACGAGGTTGCCGGCCATCGGCCCGCCCATGTTGCCAAGCCCGATGAATGCGATGGTGGTCATGTCCGTTTCCCTTGTCGACTGTCACAGGGCGGGCGTCAGCCCGCGATCAGTTTCCGCGCCACGATCAGGCGCATGATCTCGTTGGTGCCTTCGAGAATGCGGTGGACGCGCAGATCCCGCACCAGCTTCTCGACGCCGTACTCGTGCAGGTAGCCATAGCCGCCGAACACCTGCAACGCATCGTCGACGACCTGCGACCCCGTGTCCGAGGCAAAGCGCTTGGCCATGGCGCAGCGCTGCGTCGTCTCCGGGTCCTGCCGGTCATAGGCGGCGGCGGCCGAATAGAGCATCATCCGTGCCGCTTCGAGGCTGGTGGCCATGTCGGCAAGCTTGAATTGCAGCGACTGGAATTCGTTGAGCGCCTTGCCGAAGGCCTTGCGCTCGGAGGCATAGCGGATCGCCTTTTCCAGCGCCGACTGTGCCCCGCCGAGCGAGCACGCGCCAATGTTGAGCCGGCCGCCGTCAAGCCCCGCCATGGCGATCTTGAAGCCCTGGCCTTCCTCGCCGATCAGGTTGGCGGCGGGAATGCGGCAGTTCTCGAAGATCACCTGACGCGTCGGCTGGGCATGCCAGCCCATCTTCTTCTCGTTCGGGCCAAACGACAGGCCCGGCGTGCCCTTTTCCACCAGCACGGCGGAAATGCCCTTCGGCCCCTCGCCCCCGGTGCGGACCATCACGAGGTAGAGATCGCCGGCGCCGGCACCCGAGATGAACTGCTTCGAGCCGTTGAGAACGAGGCTGTCCCCCTCGCGCGTTGCCTTGGTCTTCAGCGCCGCCGCGTCTGAACCCGAACCCGGCTCGGTCAGGCAATAGCAGGACAGCAGATCCATCGTCACGAGGCGAGGCAGCCACTGCTGGCGCTGCGCTTGCGAGCCATATTTGTCGATCATCCACGACACCATGTTGTGGATCGATATGTAGGCCGACACGGCGGGGCAGCCGGTGGC
>CALCZO010000113.1 GCA_937903315.1 uncultured Alphaproteobacteria bacterium | reverse complement strand
GTCCGCGGTCATGGCCCTGTCCCGGTCTGGTCCGTCGCTGTGCCGCAACGGATCATCCGGCGGCGGCGAACGGCGTGTGGCCATCATCGGTGCGCCAATCGTGCCAGCCGGATTGCACCCGAATCGTCTAGACTGGACGGATGAGCGAACCAGAGACGGCAACTCCGCCATGCTGAGACTGATCGTGATCGGTGTGCTGCTGGCGCTGTTCGCGCTTGGCGGGATGTTTGCCCGCCGCATCTATGTCGACAACCAGCCCCCCCGCGGCACGGTCACCGTGCATGTCGGCAGCCGCAGCCTGTCGATCGACCGGGCGATGCTGCGCAATCCCGATCTGACCAAGGGCGGTGCGGTCAACCGGCTCGATCTGGTGCTGCGCTGGCCGGATATGGCGGGGGCGGGGGGCATGCTCGGCCGCCGGGACATCGATCTGGTCTTCGTGACCATCGAGGACGCCGCCGCCAGCCGCCGCCAGCCCGATGACATCGACCCCGCTGACCGGCCGGCCGAACTCTACGCCCGCTTTGTCGAGCCGGAGGCGACGACCACCGACAACAACCTCATCGCCCGGCGCTTTCGCAAGGGCACGCCCTATGAGGGTGAGGATCTGTTTCTGGCCTCACCTGACGAGCGCGAATTTGCGGCCCGGTGTCCCGTACCCGGCACCCCCGGCGCGCTTGCCGGCGACCTGTGCCTGTGGCAGGTGCGGCTTGAGGGCCTGGAACTGCATGCGCGGTTCCAGCCGCGCTATCTGGCCGACTGGCCGTTGCTGGCAAGCCGCATCCGCGCGCTGGCCACAACGCTCGGCGGCGTCCGGCGGACGCCGTAAGTCTTATTCGAGATCGGTATCGAGAATCGCCATCGTGAAATTATAGGACAGATCGCCGTCCTCCTTGTCCTCGTGGACAAGGCCGATGAATTCGTCGCCAATGAAGACTTCCGCCGAATCTTTCTTCCTGGCGCGCGCAACAAGCCGGATATTGGCGTTGTTGAAGGTGCGGCGGAGGTACATCTCGACGCGCTGGATATCGGGCTTTTCCAAGGCTTCACTCCTTCAGGACGGGCACTGCGCCGCGCCCCTGCCTTGCCAGAAACCGCCGCGCCGGGCAAGCGCGGGAACGGCGGATGTCTGATCAGGGATTGGCGCTGAACCACTGGTCCATCAGGCGCGAGGGTTCGGCACAGCCCGCCTCGCCGACGATCCGCGCCGGAACACCCGCCACCGTCTTGTTATGCGGCACCGCATCCAGCACGACCGATCCCGCCGCAACCCGCGCGCAGTGGCCGACCTCGATGTTGCCGAGGATCTTGGCACCAGCCCCGATCAGCACGCCATTGCGGATCTTCGGATGACGGTCGCCATGCTCCTTGCCGGTGCCGCCGAGCGTCACCCCTTGCAGGATCGACACGTCGTCACCCACCACCGCAGTTTCTCCGACGACAAGCCCCGTGGCGTGATCGAGGAACACCCCCTTGCCGATTGATGCGGCGGGATTGATGTCGGTCTGGAAGACGCTGGACGAACGGCTTTGCAGGTAAAGCGCGAAATCCTTGCGCCCGCTGCCATGCAGCCAATGGGCCAGCCGGTGCGTCTGGAGCGCCTGAAAGCCCTTGAAGAACAGCACCGGCTCGATCGCCCGGCTGCACGCCGGATCGCGGTCGACGACGGCGACGATGTCGGCACGCAGCCAGACCGGCAGATGCGGCTGGGCCGCGAACAATTCATCGAACGCCTGCCGGATCAGCGCCGCTGACACGTCAGGATGATCGAGCCGCGCGGCGATCCGCTGCGACACCGCCGCCTCCAGCGACGGCTGGTGCAGGATATTGGCCAGCACCAGCGCCGCCAGCGCCGGCTCGTCCTTGAGAATCGCCTCGGCTTCGGACCGGATGCGCGACCAGACCGGGTCGACGGTCCCGTGCGCCATGCGCGCTGAACTTGCAGTTGCCGGCATTCCTCGTCTCCGCTCTTGCACGACCCGATTGGCCAAAATAATCCCTGTGGCAGGAAAAGACGACCCCTATCCCGAAAGTGTGAAAATCATGCGTGTCCTGCTCTCGCCGTGCCCGCGCCTCGTCGCCTTCGTCGACGGTGCGGTGGCGCGCCTGATGATCGACAATCCGGCCCGCCGCAATGCCATCGATCTGGCGATGTGGACCGCCATTCCGCCGTTGATGACCGCGCTCGCTGCCGACCCGGCGGTGCGTGTGATCGTCCTGACCTCGCATGAGGGACCGTTCTCGGCCGGCGCCGATATTTCCGAGTTCGATACCACGCGCGCCACGCCCGAAGGCAGTCGCGCCTATGAGGAGGAGAATGTCCGCGCCTTTGCCGCCGTCGCCGATTGCCCGCGTCCGGTCATCGCGGCCATCCGTGGCCATTGTTTCGGCGCAGGCTCGGGGCTGGCGCTGTCCTGCGATCTGAGGGTGGCGACCGAGGATGCGCAGTTTGCCATTCCCGCCGCCCGGCTCGGCGTTGCCTATCCGCCCGCCGCTTTTGCGCCCATTGTCGCGGCGATCGGCCCGGCGCGGACCAAGGACCTGTTCTTCACCGGACGCCGCGTCACGGCCAGCGAGGCGCTCGCGCTCGGTCTGGTCACCATGGTCGTGCCGACCGATCATCTCGGCCCGGCGGTGGCTGATCTTGCCGCCACCATCGCGCGTGGCGCGCCGATGACCCAGACGGCGACGAAACGCTCGGTCGATGCGGCGGCCGGCCTGCCCTTCGCGCGCGGGGCCGACGAGGTGCAGGCGATTGCCGACGCCTGTTTCGATTCGGCGGACTTTGCCGAAGGCCGCGCGGCCTTCCGCGAGCGGCGGGAACCGGAGTTCACAGGCCGCTGATCAGCCCTTGAGATGCTGGTCGAGAAACGCCACCGCTGCCGCCCGGTGCGTCCGGTCGCCGACGGCGATGTTATGGTCACGGCCGACGATATCGAACGCGACGGCGTTCTGCATCACATCGGCGAGCCGCTTGGCCTCCCCGGCAATCGGATCGGCGGTCCCCACCGCGACGAACGCCGGCGTCGTGATCATCCGCACCTGTTCCAGCGGCATCGTCTGGCGCGAACCCCGGATGCAGGCGGCCAGCGCCCTGAGGTCTGATCCGGTCTGCTCGGCAAAGGCCCGGAACATCCGGCCCATCGGCTCGGTGACATCGGCCAGTGACGGTGCTTCGAGCGCATCGGCAATCCCCATCGGCAGACCGATCCCGTCGACCAGCCGATAGCCGAGACCGCCCATCGCCAGCGCGGCCACCCGGCGCGGATGGGCGCGGGTCAGGAAGGCGGAAATCCGCGCGCCCATCGAATAGCCGACGACGCCGGCCCGTTCGATGCCGAGATGATCGAGCAGCGCGCGCGCATCCTCGGCCATGATGTGGGTGGTATAGGCGTCAGGATCATGGAGCTTGTCGCTCTGGCCATGGCCGCGGTTGTCGAACGCGATGACGCGGTAGCCGGCATGGGTCAGGCTGCGCAGCCATTGCGTATTGACCCAGTTGACGGCGTGGTTGGAGGCAAAGCCGTGGATCAGCAGCACCGGCGGCCCCTCGCCCTGATGGGCGGGAACGTCGATATAGGCGAGAGAAACGCCATCATGGACAAAGCGGTGCATCGGTCACTCCGTGGTCGCCCCTGTTTTGATGCAAACGCCACCAAGGAACAAGACGTGACCACTGGAAATTGCACATCGGACGGGCTAGGGTTCGGCCCGGACAAGACTGGACAGGCGACCCATGGCACATTACGCGATTCCCCATTTCCATAACGACGCCGGCGCCCCCGTCATCGAGATCGGTGCCAGGGAATTCATGTGCATCGGCGCCGCTCCGCCGCTCGATCACCCGCATGTCTTTCTCGACATGGGGGCCGACAACGAGATCATCTGCCCGTATTGCTCGACCCTGTACCGCTATTCGGCCGGTCTGAAGGCCACGCAGTCCAACCCGCCCTCGCTCTGGACGGATGCCGCCTGACACGCTGGACGTGTTCAGGCCAAGCTGACGAGGCCATGTCATGTGCGCTGAAAAATCGGCCGTCATCGTCGGGGCCGGCATCGCCGGCCTGACCACGGCCTATGCGCTGGCGCGCGACGGCTGGCAGGTCGAGATTTTCGAACAGGCGCACAAGCTCGAACCGGTCGGCGCCGGGATCCAGCTTGGCCCCAATGCGACTCGGCTTCTGGACCGGAATGGCCTGCTGGATGCGGTTCGCGCTTATTCGGTCGAGACCGAATCGCTGCTTGTCCGCGCAGGACTGGATGGCCGGACGCTTTCGGGCATGCAGCACGGGGCCTTCGCCAGCGCGCGATGGGGCGCACCATTCCACGTCATCCATCGCGGCGACCTGCAATCGGTCCTGCTTGATGCGCTGGACGATCTCAACGGCGTCACCCTCCACCTCGGCCAGCGGCTTGAAAGCGTCATGCAGCGCGATGGCCGCGTCTATGCGACGTTCCTCAAATACAGCGAGGAGCGCATTGCCGAAGCGCCGCTGCTGATCGGTGCCGACGGCGTCTGGTCGCGCGTGCGCGGGCATATCGGCCTGCCCGGCCCGACCACTTTCTCCGGCTGCGTCGCATGGCGGACCGTGGTGCCTGCTTCAGCCGTCAGTGACCATGCGCGGCTGAACCGCTCCAACCTGTGGCTGGGGCCGGATGCACATGTCGTCCACTATCCGATCCGCTGCGGTGAACTCGTCAACATTGTCGCGGTGATCGAAGACAGCTGGCGCGAGAAGGGCTGGTCCGAATCAGGCGATGTCGGCTGGATCAACCGCCGCTTCCGCGATTGGCATCCCGATCTGGCCGGTCTGATTGGCTCGGCGCACAACTGGCTGCGGTGGTCGTTGTTCGATCGCGCGCCGGAATGGAAATGGGTGCGCGACAACGCCGTTCTGATGGGCGATGCCGCCCATCCGATGCTGCCGTTTCTCGCTCAGGGCGCGGCGCAGGCAATCGAGGATGCCTTCGTGCTGGCCGCCTGCCTGCGCGACGCGCCAACCCAGAAGGACGCGCTCGACCGTTACCAGACGCTCCGGATTTCGCGCGCCGCACGGGTCCAGAAAAGCTCGCATCGCCAGATGCGGATCTACCATGCCGCCGGCCCGCTGGCCTATGCGCGCAATTTTGCCCTCGGTGCCTTGGGCGAGACCGGCATGGCCGCCCGCTACGACTGGCTCTATTCCGGCCCGACGGTTTGACCGGCTGCGCCTGTTTCCCCAGTGG
>CALCZO010000112.1 GCA_937903315.1 uncultured Alphaproteobacteria bacterium | reverse complement strand
GTCAGCTTGTTGCCGTCGACATCGGCCACCGTGCCGTTGCCGAACTTGATGTGGAACACCCGCGCGCCGGAGGAGAATCGCGCCGCAGTACCGGTTGATTTGGCGATGAGCTCGCCCTCGATCAGCCGCGGCGCAGTGGCCGCGCCGCTCGCCCAGCCGGTCTTGCCGCGTGCTTCGGGCGTCGGCGCGGCGCGGGTGGCGGCGCGCTGCCAACCCGGCGTGGCATAGCTGGAGCCGGCGAACGGCTGCGTCCGGTCGAACCGCGATGAGCCGCCCCGGCCATAGCCGCCGTAGCCGGCCCCCGGCGCCTCGACCACATCGACATGCGCCTCGGGCAATTCGTCGATGAAGCGCGAGGGAACGGTGGCGTTCCACAGCCCATGGATCCGCCGGTTGGTGGCGAAATAGAGCTTCGAGCGCTGCTTGGCCCGCGTCAGGCCGACATAGGCCAGCCGCCGCTCTTCCTCCAGCCCGGCACGGCCGTTCTCGTCCAGCGCGCGCTGGTGCGGAAACAGCCCCTCCTCCCAGCCCGGCAGGAACACGGTGGCAAATTCCAGCCCCTTGGCGGCATGCAGCGTCATGATCGTGACGCGGTCCTCGCCCTCGGTGTCGGCGGCGTCCATGACAAGGCTGATGTGTTCGAGGAACCCTTGCAGGTTCTCGAATTCCTCCATCGAGCGGACAAGTTCCTTGAGGTTGTCGAGCCGTCCCGCCGCCTCGGCCGACCGGTCCTTCATCCACATGTCGGTGTAGCCGGATTCCTCCAGCACCATCTCGGCCAGCTCGGTGTGCTTCATCGTCTCGAGACTGGCGCGCCAGCGGGAGAAATTCAGCGTCAGGTCGCGCACCGTCTGGCGCACCTTCGGCTTCAGCTCCTCGGTCTCGGACAACTGCCGCGCCGCTTCCAGCAGCGGAACGCCGGCTGCGCGGGCATAGGCGTGGAAGGTTTGCAGCGTCATATCGCCCAGCCCGCGCTTGGGCTGGTTGTAGATGCGCTCGAACGCCAGATCGTCCGCCGGCTGGTTGACCAGCCTGAGATAGGCCAGCGCATCGCGGATTTCGAGCCGCTCGTAAAAGCGCGGGCCGCCGATCACCCGATAGGGCACCCCGGTGGTCACGAACCGGTCCTCGAACTCGCGCATCTGGAACGAGGCGCGCACCAGAATGGCGATTTCGTTGAGCGGATGCTTCTTGTGCTGAAGCGCCTCGATCTCGTCGCAGATCAGCCGCGCCTCTTCTTCCGAATCCCACGCCCCCGTCACTGTCACCTTCTCGCCGGCATCGTCTTCGGTGAACAGCGTCTTGCCCAGCCGGCCCTCGTTATGGGCGATGAGATACGAGGCCGCGCCGAGAATATGCCCGGTCGACCGGTAGTTCTGTTCCAGCCGGATCACCGCGCTGCCGGGAAAATCGTGCTCGAACCGGAGGATGTTGTCGACCTCGGCCCCGCGCCAGCCATAGATCGACTGGTCGTCATCGCCGACACAGCAGATGTTGGGCCGCTCGTCCCCGCCAGCCGGACGCCGGGCCAGCAGCCGCAGCCACAGGTACTGGGCCACGTTGGTGTCCTGATACTCGTCGACCAGAAGATAGCGGAACCGCTCCTGATACTGGGCCAGCACATCGGCACTGGTCTGGAACAGGCGGATCGATTCAAGCAGGAGATCGCCGAAATCGCAGGCGTTCAGCGTTTTCAGCCGCGCCTGATAGGCCCGGTAGAGATCGACACCCCGGCCGTTGGCGAACGCCATGCCTTCGCCCGCCGGCACGCGGTCCGGTGTCAGCGCGCGGTTTTTCCAGTTGTCGATCAGGATCGCCAGTTGCCGCGCCGGCCAGCGCTTGTCGTCGAGATTTTCGGCCTGGATCAGCTGTTTCATCAGCCGGATCTGGTCGTCGGTGTCGAGAATCGTGAAATCGCTGCGCAACCCGACCAGTTCGGCATGACGGCGCAGGATCTTGGTCGCGATCGAATGGAAAGTGCCGAGCCACGGCATCCCCTCGGCCACCGCTCCGAGATAGGCACCGATGCGGTGCTTCATCTCCCGCGCCGCCTTGTTGGTGAAGGTGACGGAGAGAATCTGCGACGGATAGGCCCGGCCCATGGCGACTATATGGGCGATGCGCGTGGTCAGCACGCGCGTCTTGCCCGTGCCCGCGCCGGCCAGCACCAGCACCGGACCGTCCAGCGTTTCGACAGCGCGCCGCTGCTCGGGGTTCAGCCCGTCAAGATACGTCGCCGGACGTGCCGCACCGGACGCACGGGCAGCCAGCCCGCCGGGGCGTGGCGCAGGCGGCATGCCTGCGTCGAAAAGCTCGCTGTCAGTCAATTTTGGCCTCGCGAATCCGTAACACGAAAGGATAGTATACCCTGAGACAAAAGAGAACAGGACGCGAACCGCAATCCCCGGCCAAAGAGTCGTCTTGCGCCCGTCCCGGTTGACAGGACACCGCCATGGCCAACCCGACCCCGACCACGCGCCCCGATCCGGCCGCTCTCGCTGCGGCGCTGTCCGCCCTGTCTGCCCAGTTCGGCAACCGCTGCGTCACCAACGAATCGGTGCGCCGCAACCATAGCCATCTGCGCACCCATCTGGCACCGCAACTGCCCGATGTCGTGATCTTTCCGCTCGATGAGGCGGAAGTGGTCGCCGCCGTCAGGATCGCGGCGCAGCATCGGCTGCCGGTCATTCCCTTCGGCATCGGCTCCTCACTCGAAGGCCAGTGCAACGCGCCCTTCGGCGGCATTTCCATCGACACCTCGACCATGAAGCGCATCATCGCCGTCCATGCCGAGGACCTTGATTGCGTCGTCGAACCGGGGGTGACGCGCAAGGAACTCAACGACCATCTGCGCGATTCGGGTCTGTTCTTTCCGGTCGATCCGGGGGCCGATGCCTCGCTCGGCGGAATGGTGGCCACCCGGGCGTCGGGCACCAATGCCGTGCGCTATGGCACGATGAAGGACCTTGTGCTGGCCCTGCGCGTCGTGCTCGCCAGCGGTGAGGTGATGACCACCGCACGGCGGGCGAAGAAGACCTCCGCCGGCTATGACCTGACGCGGCTCATTGTCGGCTCGGAAGGCACGCTCGGCGTCGTCACCGAGATCACGCTCAGGCTGTCGGGCATTCCCGAAGCGATTTCGGCCGCCACCTGCTCGTTCCCCACGGTCAAGGCAGCAGCGGATGCGGCCTCGATGGCAATCCAGATGGGCATTCCGATCGCCCGCGTCGAACTGCTGGATGCGCTCGCGGTCACCGCCACAAACGCCTATTCGAAGCTGTCTTTGCCCGAACAGCCGCTGCTGCTGCTCGAATTCCACGGCTCGGAGGCCAGCGTACGCGAACAGGCCGAGAGTTTCGGCGCGATTGCCGAAGACTGCGGTGGCTCGGGCTTTGTCTGGACCGACCGGGCTGAGGACCGCTCCCGCCTGTGGCAGGCCCGGCACGATGCCTACTGGGCCGGGCTGGCGCTCCAGCCGGGCAAGTCATGCCTGTCGACCGATGTCTGCGTGCCGATCTCGCGGCTGGCCGAAGCCATCGAGGCGACGCAGGCCGATCTGGCGGAACTGGGCATCACCGGCACGATTGTCGGCCATGTCGGCGATGGCAATTTCCATGTCCTGCCGCTGTTCGACCCTGAAAACGCCGACGATATGGCCCGGATCGACACCTTCACGTCGCGCCTGGCCCGCCGCGCCATTGCCATGGACGGCACCTGCACCGGCGAGCACGGCATCGGCCAGGGCAAGCAGAAATACCTCGAGCCGGAACTCGGTGTCGCCGCCGTCTCGGCCATGCGGCTGATCAAGCACGCACTCGATCCGGCCGGAATCATGAATCCGGGAAAGATTTTCACGATGGAGCCGTAATCGTATCCTATCGTTGCTCTGAAAGACCCGAAGAGATAACAGCAGATCGTGCGGGAAATACTGACCGGCTTCGCTATCCTGATATGTCTCGCGCTGATCGGCGCGATGGCCGGGCCGCATTTTGTCGACTGGAACCAGCATCGCGCCGTCATCGAGCGCAAGCTGTCCGAGGCGAGCGGCCATCCGGTACGTGTGCAGGGCGCGATCGCGTTGACGTTGTTGCCCACGCCGTCTCTGGCGCTCGGGCAGGTGCGGATCGGTCCTGACGACGCCGCCGGCCTTGCCATGATCGAGGCCGAGCGTGTCGCCGTCGCGCTTCAGGCCACATCGCTGATCCGCGGCGACATCCTGATCACCGAGGCGCATGTCGACCGGCCGATCATGCGCATCGGCGAGAACGGCATCGCGGCCCTGCGCGGCGCGCCGCCGAAGTACGGCACCAACCCGGATGCCGTGTCCATCGCCCGGCTGAACGTCTATGACGGCAGCCTCTACATCCCGCGTCCCGGCCGCGAGGCGCAGTTGATCACCGACATCAACGGCGACATCGAGGCGACATCCCTGCTCGGCCCGGCGAAGGGCAACGCCACCTTCGTGATGGAGGGTGCCAGCCGCCATGTCCGGCTGGCTCTGGGCCGGTTCGAGGCCGGGCAGATGCGGCTCAAGCTGCTGGTCGAGGACCTTTCGAACGCGGTGCGGGTCGATATCGACGGCGCAATGACGACCGGGGACGATGCCGGCTTTTCCGGAAGCGCCACCCTCACCGCCAATCCCGTGCTTCTGGCGCAGGACAAGCTGCAACTCCCCGTTCGCGCCACCGCGAAAGTGAAGGCCGATCCCCGCAGCCTCAGGCTCGACGATCTGTCGCTGACCCTTGGCGGCGAGCCGCGCCCGATGACGCTCACCGGCACGGGCACCATCCACACCGGCCCGGTCCCGTTTGTCGATCTGGCCTTGAAGACCCGCTCCTACGATTTTGATGGTCAGGAGGCCGACGGCCGGCCGAAACCGGCTGTTCCTGCCGTGCTGATCCGCCGTCTTGCCGACATCATGGGGACCGCCGGCGATGGTGCCGCAGCGCTGGAAGGGCGGATCGATCTGGCCATCGGCGGCTTGGTGATCGGCAGCCAGACGGTCAGCAACGCCCATGTCATCGCCGAATATCGCGCCGGCAAGCCGCGTCTGGCGTTGTTGGAAGGCGACCTGCCGGGCCAGACCAGCATCCGTTTTGCGCGCGATGATCAATCGGGAGACGGCATCGTGTCGGGTCGGCTGGAGTTGTCCTCGCGCGATCCCGAGCGCCTCAACGGCTGGTTCAACGGTGTACAGCGTCAGGTGACCGCCGCCGCCGCGATCACCGCCAGCGCGATCCTGTCGTCGATCCCCGGCGGCATCGCCATCGAGCGGATCGAGATTGACCGCGGCACGACCCATCTGTCCGGTACCGGCAGCTACCGGCTCGCCGCGCCCGCTGTCGGCCCGGCGCCACGGCTGGCGCTTGCGCTGTCCTCGACCCAGCTGGCGATCGCCGACATTCCGGCCTTCGTGCTGATGGAGGATCGCAAGGAGGACAAGCCCGCGCTCGATTTC
>CALCZO010000111.1 GCA_937903315.1 uncultured Alphaproteobacteria bacterium | reverse complement strand
CGCGCCACATCGGTCACGCCGTCGCGCTTGAAGGCGAGCACGATCTGCGCCCGCTCGTTCAGGTCGCGCCGGCGGATGCGGTAGTCGAGCGCGAAGGTAACCGTTTCGCCCGCCTCGAACACATGCCGTTCGGTGCCCTTGCCGTCCATCAGCCTGAGATCAGTCACCTCGATGTCGCCAGCGCCATAGATGCCGCTGGTGTTGAGGCTGGCGCTGATCTGGCGGGCGCCGCTGGTCGCGGTGTCGGCCTGTTCCGTTGCGATCGGAGCGGCATCCTCATCCGCGGGGCGGGAGGTCAGCTCCGTCAGCGACCATGCCCCCTCGACAAGGTCGAGCGCACCGAGGTCGCGTTCCAGCCCGTCGCCATGCAGCCGCACGCTGAACGGCGAGGGCGCGGCGCTCCACGCCTCGATGCGCACGCCAAGCTGGCTAAGATCGCGCGGTTTCAGCGGCACATCGAAAGCGACAGTCGCCTTGTGGAACGGCGAGCCATGATCGCGCATCTGCCGCGCCTGCCGGCCCTCGAACTGAGCGGCCTCGCCCCAGTTGCTGCCTTCGCGCACCAGATGGGCGGTGCCGTCGCCGTCGAACGCATTGTCGCCCAGCGGCGCGGTCGCAATCTGCACCCCGCCGACGGTCAGCGACACGCGCGACACATGCAGCGGCGCCGACGGCGAGCGGTTGCCGACCGATTGCAGATCGACCAGCACGCGCCGCGTGTTGGCGCCACCCTCGGCCTTGCCCTGATTGAGCACCTTGGCCCGGAGCCGTCGCTCTTCCTGCTCGCGGATCGAATCCTGATAGGCGCGGACAACGGTGGAAGGATCGGCGTCGATCAGCAGCCGCCCGCGATCGATCCAGATCATCCGGTCGCACAGCGCCGCGGCATTGTAGATGTCGTGTGTGACCAGCAGCAGCGTCGTCTGCCGCGCCGAGCAGATCGAACTGATGTGCTGGAAGCTCTTCTGCTGGAAATAGGCATCGCCGACGCCGAGCACTTCGTCGACAACCAGAAGATCGGGCTTGATCATCGTCGCGGCGGCGAACATCAGCCGCATTCCCATGCCGGTCGAATAGGTCTTGATCGGCTGGTCAGCATAGTCGTCGAGTTCGGCAAAGGCGATCGCGTCCTCGATCATCGCCTTCAGCGGCTCGCCGGCAAAGCCGAGGCTGGCGAGATAGGCACGGACGTTCTCGCGGCCGGTAAATTCGGGATGGAACCCGGTGCCGAGCGACAGCAACGCCCGCGTCTCGCCCTTGACATCCAGCACGCCGGAGGAGGGCGCAATCACCCGCGTTACCAGCTTGAGCAGCGTGCTCTTGCCGGCACCGTTGCGCCCGATGATCGCGACCTTTTCGCCCTTGGTGATGGTGAAGCTGACGTCGCTCAGCGCATGGTGCTGCTTGATCCCGGCAGCGGCCTTGCCGCCGAGGCCGAGAATATCCATCAAACGATGGCGCGGCGCATCGTAGAGCTTGTAGCTCTTTGACAGCCGTTCGGCGCGGATCACGATCTCATTCATAATCGACGATCGATGTCTTGAAGCGGGTCAGGAGCCGTGCGCCGAGTTCGAACAGAACCAGCGACAGGATGGCGAAAATGATCAGTTTGCTGACATCAGGCACATGCGACGGCACCAGCACGCTGCGGTACGCCTCGATGAGATAGGCGGCCGGATTGAAATCGACGAGGAACTTGACGAGATCGGGCACCTGCTCGCGCTTGAACGCAATCGGCGAGATGAACATCAGCAGGTTCATGACGATGCCGATGCCATGGCCGAGATCGGGCATGATCAGCCCGAGCGGCGCAAGAATCATCGCCATTCCGGCCAGAAACAGGAAGGTGAAGACGATCACCACCGGCAAGAGCAGGATCTTGAACGACAGCGCCCCGTCGAGCAGCAGGATCACCATCAACAATGACAACCCGGCGCACTGGACCAGCAGCGCCGCAACGACGATGCGGATCGGCACGATGTCGATCGGCAGGATCACGTTCTTGATCAGGTGAATGTTCTGCCGGATCGTCACCACCGCTGTCGTCGTCACTTCCATCAGCGACAGGAACGGGATCAGACCGGAAAACACGAAGGCGACATAGCCCAGCGGCGTCATGCCCGGCAGGGTGACACGGAAGATCACCATGAAGACAATGACATAGGCCGACAGGAACAGGATCGGATGCAGCCCGATCCAGACCCAGCCGAGCGCCGAGCCGGCGTATTTCTTGCTCAGTTCGAACAACACCGTCGCCCACAGCACGCGCCGATGGGCCAGTGCCGTGCGGATGACGGACGGGCTGGCCAGCATCTCAGGCCGTCCCTTCGGGCGTGATCGTGAACACCAGAGGTCGCCCGTCGAGCGGCAGGCGCGCGCGGATATCGGCGGCCTGACACGCAACCGCCACGCCGTAGGAGGGCGAGGCGAGCGACGGCGAGACGACCGCCTCCAGTCCCTCGGGCAGGGTGATCGACACGGTGACGCCGCGATGGTCGAGCCGGATCAGGCCGGGCGCCGCCGTCATCGTCACGCCGGGCGCGCCGTGGAAATGCCACAACAGATCGGCCTCGCCCTCGCCGGTCAGCGTGTCGGTGAGTGTCAGGATGCCGGTCGAACGCTGATAGGAGAAGGTCCGCTCATGCGTCGCCTTGGCCGGAATGCGCTGATAGCCGGTGTGGCGACCGGTATAGGTCACAACCCCGCCGGCTTCCTCGAAGGTCACGTGTTCGGGACTGGCGCTTTCGAACAGCCGGAAAATCCACTCCGGCCGCGTCTCGTTCTGCTCCTCGCCGTCGATCATCACGGTGTTGTGGATCGCGGTCGAGCGGAAGCGGTTCCGCGAGTCGAAATCCGACGTGTACACATGACTGCCGGCATCGATCAGGAACGGCACGCTGCGGGTATGGTATTCAAAGCCGAGCAGTTCGTTGTGCTTGTGGTTGCCAAAGCCGTTGGTGCCGACAACGCCGTTGGTGATGGCGAGATATTCGCCGCCGGTGCGCGTCACCGCGATGCCGACATTGGGATAGAGAATGCGCGACTCCGGCGCGGCGTCGGTGCCGGTCGTCACGGTCTCGGGGTCAAAGCCCCACCATGTCGCTTCCCAGCGCCCGTCCTCACCGGCCAGCGCCAGCCACCCTGGACGGTTCAGCGTCAGCGCGGCGGGGGCATAGATGTGCCGCGCGTCCTGCCGGTTCCACCGGCAATAATCGGTCATGATGTGGTAGCGGCCATCGTCGGCATCACCGATGACCGGCATCAGCCCGTCCGGGCGCTGCACGCCGACCAGCAGGGCGATCATCGTGCCCAGCCGCTCGTGGAACGTGTCCGACAGCGGGCGGCCCTGCCATTGGGCGAGGCGCGCGGAGGCGAGGAACAGTTCGGCGACCAGCCGGTGATAGGGGATGGCGGATTCAAAATCCGCGCCCTCGTCGTGGATCTGCACGACGATCTCCCGTTCCAGCGCCTTGCGGCAGAACTCGTCCCACCCCTTGGCCTGCGGCAGATGCGGAAACTCCCCGGCAATGAAATGCAGCCCGATCACATTCGACAGGAAGTGGTTGGAGGTCACTTCATAGGTGTTTTCGAGGTTCTCGAAGATGAATTTGCCGTGGTCGAACAGCGCGGCATAGGCATCGATCCGGTCGCTCTCGGAGATTTCCGCGCAGTCGAGCGTGCCGGCCAGCGCCAGCGCCCAGTTGCCGGCACGAATGGCGACATCCATCGTGCAGGTCCAGTTGACGCCCATGCCGACAGGGTTGGCCTCCATGAAATCGGCAATCTGGTCAATGATCTCGTGCGCGTACTTCACGTCACGCGTCAGCCGCCAGGCCTGCATCAGCGGCATGAAATGCTGCGACCGGCCGAGTTCCCACGGATATTTCACATCCGCATTCGCCGGCCGCATCTCGTAGAGCTTCCACTCCTTGTGCGGCACCTTCACCGGAAAGCGCAGGCCGCGCACGGGGTCGAGATACCAGTCGATCGGGCGATAGCCGTTGTCGCGCACAGGGCGATCGGGATCGACGGGCGTGAAATCGCCGCTGCCAAGCAGGTCGAACGTATGGGTCAGCACGCGGTCGGCGTCGGCGATCGCGCGGGCGCTCGCCGAAGGCATCAGGGCACGGATGACCTCCTCGCGCCCGATGACCGCCTCGATGTATTGCAGTTTCTGCTCACGCCGCCAGGCCAGATAGCCCTTGATCGAGCCATGCGCCTTGCCCGCGTCCTGCCGGAAGGTTTCCGACGGCAGGAAGAAGCGGTTGCGCACCTCGCGCTGGGTCTTCTTGTAGGCGAGCAGCGTGAAGGTGCGCACCTTGTCGAAAAAACTGGGCATCCGCGTCCTGATGTTCGGTTGCTGAGCCGCTCAGACGAGCGGCTTGTTCGCCTTGATGATGAGATTCCAGCCGGCCAGCCGCTCGAACAGCGACAGCGGCACCCAGCGCAGCAGGCGCGGCCGCTCCTCGGGCACCATCTGGCGCTGCCAGATCTGCCGGTTCTCGAACCGGTGGAACAGGTTGTTCAGCCGGTCCTTGGTGTAGACCTTCACCAGCGGCTTGGACCCATGTTCGGAAATCTCGACGCTTTCGGACATGATGTCGCCCATCGACACCTGTGTCAGCCGCGCGTCCTCGACCCCGATCGTATAGAACAGGTTGCGCCAGTAGTGCAGCGAGTTCTCGGCATAGACCATGATGATGACGCGCCCGCCCGGCTTGAGCACGCGGTACATCTCGTCGACCACGCGGGCCGTGTTGGGCGTGTGGTGGATCACGCCGTTGGAATAGACGACATCGAATGTCGCATCCGGAAACGGCATGTTCTCGGCATCGCCGTGGACGAACTCGCCCTTCAGCCCACGCAACTGGAAGTTCTTGCGCGCATGGTCGAGATGGCCGGACGACAGGTCGAGGTCGGTCGTGATCGCGCCGTTGCGTGCAAACTGCGAATGGTCGGTGCCAAGACCGCCGCCGACTTCGAGCAGCTTCTTGCCGCGCTGGCCGGCAAATTCCAGCAATTCGGGCATCCACGGGCCGTAGACGCCATAGCGGTAGCGTTCGACCTCAAGGTACCAGTCGAGCGTGCCTTCCTCGGCATTCTGGACATAGTGCGAGCCGCAGGCGTCACGGTCCCACTGGTTCTGGACTTCGTTCTTGTAGCGGTCGCCGGTGTCGAGGGCCTGAGCCATGATGCGTGCTCCTAACCGTTGGTGCCGATCGAACGATCGACCGCATAGCCTTCAAGCGCCTTGCCGGACATGGCAAGCCACAGGTTCCGGACATGCTGGCGCCACGTGTAATAGCGCTCCGCCGCCGTGCGGGCATTGCGTCCCAGCGCCGCCGAAATCTCCGGGTGCCGCGCCAGCGTCAGCACGCCGGCGACGAAATCGTCGACATCGCCCGGCTGGCACATGATCGCGCGCTGGTCGGTGATCTTGGGCAAACCACCGGCGAAATCGCGGACGCGGAGGGCAGGGGACATCACATGCGCGATCTGCTCCAGATCCGAGGCGACGATGCCGACGCCCATCGCCATGTATTCGAACAGCTTGGTCGGCGAGCCGAAGAACGGGCTGTCGACCATGTTGCGCGAATGCGGCGAGACGAGGATGTCGCAGGCCTTCAGCAATTCCGCACCGCGCGCCTGCGGCACGCGCCCGGCGTCGACCACCCGGTCGGCCAGCTTGTGTTTGGCAATCGCGTCATGGACCATGTTCTTCATGTTGCCGTCGCCGATCAGCAGGAAGCGGATCGACGGATCGGCCCTGGCGATCAGCGGCAGCGCCGCCGACAGCACATCGATGCCATGCCAGCCGCCGAACGTGCCGATGAAGCCGACCACCTTGTGCTCATCGGCAAAGCCCAGATCGGCGCGGAGTGCCTTGCGCTCAGCCGGCGTCGCCGGGCAATAGGCGTTGAGATCGACCGCGTTGGGATTGACGACAATCTTGCTTTCCGGAATGCGGCGGCGCGCGACATCAGCCGCGACATGATCGGAAATCACCGAGATCATCGTCGCCTGCCGGAAGGCCGCATCTTCGGCCAGCAGCAGCAGGTTCTCATGCTCGTAGCCCTGCCCGGCGAAGCTGCGCTTCATCGAGATTTCCGAGCCGTTGTATTCGACGATGTAGGGTATGCCGAACGTGCGGCTGGCCCAGGCGCCGACGGCGCTGCCGAGCACCGCGCGCTCGACGATATACGCCGGCTTGACCGCCTCGAACATCACGCCGAGACGATCACGGTAATGCATGTTCATGCCGAGGATATTGGCCTCGGTCTGGATCATGTTCTGGCCTGGAACGACGACCTGCCTCAGCCCCATCTCGTCGAGCATGTCGAACCGGTTGGCGACCACGCACAGGAAATCCTGCGTCGTCTCGGCCAGCGCCTGTGCCTGATAGCAGGTGTGGCCATAGCTGCCGCCCGAGACCAGCGGCACCCAGAAATCGAGCCGCAGATAAAGCCCCGTTCCCGGCAGGCGATTGGTCGCCTCGGGGATAAACGGCGGCACGAACGGAGCAGGGCGCGGATCGTCGGCGATTTCACGCAGGAAGCTGTAGATCGAGGCGAGATCGGCAGGGCGATTGGTGTCCGCAACGATTTCTGCCGCAGGCTTGCGCATGTGGTCGGCAATCCGGTCGAGACTGCCGACGGCCTCGCCCGACTGGCCACGGATGCGTTCGAGCACCGGCAGCCCGTCTGCGAGGAATGTGCTGACCTTGGTGGTTTCGCCGCGCAACGTCGCCGCCGCGGTATCGAGCGCGCCCAGCGCGCTGATCGAGGCGGCAACGGCGGCTCCGGCCGGGCCGGAATCCGTCCCGCCGAGCGCCTTCTGCGCATCGGCAAGTTTCGCCGCGATGATCCCCTTCTGGGTCTCGATCGCCGTTCCGGCATCCTTGGCGCTTCGGTCGAGCTTCTTGAGCCCGTCCTTCAGGTGGGCTTCAAGGCTCTTTGCCTCGTCGCCGAGCAGGCTGACGACCGTCTTGGCAAAATCCACCTCGCGGTCGGACTTGCGCTTGCGGATGCCGAGCCGGACCAGCAGCGCATCAAGCCGGTAGGCGAGGGCATAGACATACCGATGCCGCTTCAGTGACCCGAGCCGCTCCGCATCGACGAGTTCGACCGCGTTTTCATTCGGCCAGCAGACATAGAACCGCTTGCCGCG
>CALCZO010000110.1 GCA_937903315.1 uncultured Alphaproteobacteria bacterium | reverse complement strand
AACACCATCGACGAGCATCTCGACATGCTGATGGTCTGCCACCATCTCGACGCGCGCATTCCTGAGGATCTGGCCTTTGCCGAAAGCCGCATCCGCAAGGAGACGATCGCGGCGGAAGATATCCTGCACGACCTTGGTGCCCTGTCGATGATGTCGTCGGACAGTCAGGCCATGGGCCGGGTCGGCGAGGTGGTGATCCGCACCTGGCAGACCGCGCACAAGATGAAGGTCCAGCGCGGCAGCCTGCCCGAGGACAGGGGCAGCGGCAACGACAACCGGCGCGCCCGCCGCTATGTCGCCAAATACACCATCAACCCGGCGATAGCCCACGGCGTCGCGCGGCATGTCGGCTCGGTCGAGGTCGGCAAGCTGGCCGATCTGGTGTTGTGGTCGCCGGCATTCTTCGGCGTCAAACCCGATTTTGTCCTCAAGGGCGGGGCGATCGCCGCCGCTCCGATGGGTGATCCCAACGCGTCGATCCCGACGCCGCAGCCGGTGCATTACCGGCCGATGTTCGGTGCCTTCGGCCGCGCGGTGGCGGCAACGTCGCTGACCTTCGTCTCGCAGGCGGCGCTGGCGGCGGACCTGCGCGGGGCGCTCGGGTGCACCAAGGGATTCGTCGCGGTCGAGAACACGCGGGCCATCGGCAAGGCGGACATGGTGCTCAATGACGCGACTCCCGACATCCGCATCGATCCCGAAACCTACGAGGTCAGGGCGGACGGCGAACTGCTGACCTGCCAGCCGATGAAGGAACTCCCTATGACCCAACGCTATTTTCTGTTCTGACCCATGCTTGTTGCCCGAATGACCGCGCCGGACGGCCCCGAACCGATCGACTTCGTTCGCCTCACCGCCGATCAGCGCCACCTGCGCCGCCGCATGCTGAGGCTGGTCTCCGGAGACGATCTGATGGTCGATCTGGCCGCTGCGATCCGGCTCGAGAATGGCGACCGGCTGGTGCTCGACGATGGCCGGCATGTCGCGGTGGTCGCGGCCGCCGAACCGCTGCTGGAGGTGCGCGCGCGCGATGTGGGCACGCTGGCGCGGCTTGCCTGGCATCTTGGCAACCGTCACGCCCGCATCGAGATCGACGATGGCGCGTTGATGATCCTGCCCGATCATGTTCTGGCCGGGATGATTGCCGGTCTGGGCGGGACAGCGCGACCGGTCGAGGCACCGTTCCAGCCCGAGCCGCCTCGGCTGACCGGCGTTCCGCATCATCATGCGCATGACTGACGGGCCGATGGCCGCCGGTGCCGCTCCGGCCGATGTGCCGGATGATGGCCTTCGCCAGCAGCTTTTGCTTGCTGCATGGTTCTCTCCGGCCTTCCCGATCGGCGGGTTTGCCTTCAGCCATGGCCTCGAATGGGCGGCGGAGGCTGGTCTGGTTTCGGATCGGGTCACGCTGGAGGGCTGGATCGGCGACCTGCTGACGCTCGGATCCGGGCGGGCCGACACCATCGTGCTGGCTGAAAGCTGGCGGGCGGCGTGCCGCCGTGATGCCGCCGGTCTGGCCGGTGTCGCGGCGCTGGCGGCGGCGCTCCAGCCCTCGCGCGAGCGTCATCTGGAAGCGACGGTTCAGGGCGCGGCATTCCTCGACATGGCCGGAGCCGCCACTCCGCAGCCCGCGCTTGCGAGTCTTGCGCCGCCGCGCGATCTGTTGACCCTTCCCGTCGTCGCCGGGCTGGCGGGTGCGGTCCATTCCATCGCACTCGTTCCGCTCGCGGCAGCGGCACTGGCCGCCTTTGCCGCGGGTCTCGTTTCCGCATCGGTCCGGCTCGGCATCGTCGGCCAGACCGACGGCCAGCGCATCACTGCCGCGCTTGGTCCGGTGGTCATCGCCACTGCGACATCCGCGACGCGTCTGACCCTTGATGATCTCGCCGGCGCGACCTTCCGCGCCGATCTTGCCTGCCTGCAACACGAAACCCAGTATTCAAGGCTGTTCCGCTCATGACCCATCTTCATGGCCCGCTCATCGTCGGCATCGGCGGCCCGGTCGGTTCCGGCAAGACCGCGCTGATGGAAGCGCTGTGCAAGCGACTGCGCGGCACCTACGACCTCTGTGCGATCACCAACGATATCTACACCAAGGAGGACGCGCGGCTGCTGACCGTTGCCGATGCGCTGCCGGTGGAGCGGATCATGGGGGTCGAGACCGGCGGCTGTCCCCATACCGCGATCCGCGAGGATTGCTCGATCAACCTTGCCGCCATCGCCGAGATGAAGCGCCGGTTTCCGGACCTTGACCTGATCCTGCTCGAATCAGGCGGTGACAACCTCGCCGCGACCTTCTCGCCGGAACTGGTCGACCTGACCATCCATGTCATCGATGTCGCCGGCGGCGAGAAGATCCCGCGCAAGGGCGGACCGGGAATTACGAAGTCTGATCTCCTTGTGATCAACAAGACCGATCTTGCCCCGCTGGTCGGGGCTGATCTGTCGATCATGGAGGCGGATACGAAAAAGCAACGGCCAAGCCGGCCCTATGTCATGGCCTCGATCCGCCATGGTACGGGGGTCGACGAGGTGGTGGCGTTTGTTCTGCGTGAGGGCGGTCTGCCCCCGCGTTAGGACGTGGTGGGATGCCCCAATTGTGCCCGCGCCTGCTCGACATCGACCGTGTAGAGGATTTCGGGCGGCCTTAGCCCGGCCTTGACAAGGCTGGTGCGCACATGCGGTCGCGCCCCGGCGACAACCAGCTGCGTGCCCGCTTTCGCCAGCTTGCCGGCAAAGCCCTGGATGCCGCGTGCGGCGGTGATGTCGACCATCGGAACACCGGAGAAATCGAACACGAAGGCGCGCGGCAGCTGGCCCATCCGGTCAAGCGTGGCGATCACCGACGCCGTCGCGCCGAAGAAGAACGCGCCGGAAATGCGGTAGACGACGATATCGTCGGCTCCGGTCCGGTTGGCACCGTCATAGGGCGTGCGCGCCGCTCCCGCCGTATCGGCGACATCCTCGGTCACCATAGTGCCGCCGCCCTCGATCTCGATCGATTCGGCCATCCGGTGCAGGAACAGGAACGCGCCCAGTGTCACGCCGACGGCGATGGCCAGCGTCAGGTCCTCGAACACGGTCAGCAGGAAGGTTGCCAGCAGCACGAGCGCATCGCCGCGCGAGGCCCGCAGCAGTGCGACAAACTCGTGCCGCTCGGCCATGTTCCACGATACGATGGCGAGAATGCCCCCCAGCGTCGCCAGCGGGATATGGCTGGCCAGCGGTGCGGCCACCAGCATGAAAGCCAGCAGATAGACCGCGTGCAGCATGCCCGAGACCGGACCGTGCGCCCCGGCGCGGACATTGGTGGCCGTGCGCGCGATGGTGCCGGTGGCTGGCATCCCGCCGAACAGCGCCGCGCCGATATTGGCCGCCCCCTGTGCGACAAGCTCGCAGTTGGAGCGATGCCGCCGTCCGGTCATGCCGTCGGCAACAACGGCGGACAGCAGCGATTCGATGGCGCCGAGCAGCGCGATCGCCATGGCATCGGGGAGGACAGCGCGCGCCTTCTCAAGGCTGAACGCCGGCAGCGCCGGGCTCGGCAGCCCGTTGGGCACACCGCCGAAGCGCGTGCCGACCGTGGCGACATCCAGACCGAACAGGGCGGTAACCGCCGATCCGACAACCACTGCGATCAGGAAGCCCGGCCAGGCCGGGCGCAGCTTGCGCAGGATCAGGATTATCCCGATCGACAGCGCAGCGATGCCGACCGCCACCGGATTCCAGCTCGGCAGGGCTGCGGCCAGCGCCGAGAGCTTGGGCAGGAAAGCGGCCGGTTCCTTGGCCATCGACAGGCCGAGCAACTCCCGGATCTGGCTGGTGAAGATGATGACCGCGATGCCGGTGGTGAAACCCACCGTGACCGGAAACGGAATGTACTTGATGTAGGTTCCGAGCCGGAAGAAGCCGACCGCCATCATCATCGCACCGGCCATCAGAGTCGCCAGAACCAGCCCGTCCAGCCCCTGCTTTTCGGCAATCGTGGCGACCAGAACGATGAAGGCACCCGCCGGTCCGCCGATCTGGAAACGGCTGCCGCCGAAGGCCGAAATCATAAATCCGCCGATGATCGCGGTGTAAAGGCCCCTGTCGGGCGGCAGCCCGCAGGCAATCGCGATCGCCATTGACAATGGCAGGGCGACAATCGCCACCGTCAGTCCTGCAATCGCATCCTTGCGGAATTCGGCAAGCCCGTAGCCCTCGCGCCAGACCGTGACCAGCTTGGGCGTGAACAGTTCCGAAAAACTCGGCTCGGAGCGCGGCGGGGTGCTCATGGTCGTGCGCCTTTCGCAGCAGGCCGGGCCGTCGGCTCCCTGAGGCGCACGCCGCGCCCGATGCCGGTGCTCTGCGCATGGTCGCCGATCAGTTCGATGCCGGCCGCCTCGAAAGCCTCGACGACTTTGATCAGCGTTTCGACGACGCCGCGCACAGTGCCATCGCTCGCCTCCATCCGCTGGATGGTCGGCAGCGACACGCCGGAGCGCTCGGCCAGCGTTTTCTGATCGATCCCGATCAACGCACGGGCGGCGCGCATCTGTGCGGCAGTGATCATGCCGGTCTGAACTCCGTTCAATACCTCATGAACAGCATTTCACAGGGCATGATTGATGTCCAGAACATCAATCATCACGTGCTAAGCCTCACTCTTCCGCTGCGCCGGTCATCAGCGTGGTGTTGCCTCCCGCCGCCGTCGTGTCGATCGAGACGTGTCGCTCCCGGATCAGGCGGTGGCCATCACGCGGGCTGGCGAGCAGCGGCAGCAGCGCGCCATCGCGCCGCGACAATGCGATCCGGATGGCCCGTGCCGTCGCCGGATCGCCGAAGTAGGCAACAGCGGCGATACCGCCCAGCGTCTCCAGCATCGCAGGCGAAAAATCGGCCGGAATGGGAAGCGCAGCGCACCCGGCGGCCTGCGCCATCGCCTCCTGTTTCAATCGGTCCCCGGCGCTCGGGCCCAGACAGAGCAGAGGGCCGCGCGGCAGGGTTTCGAGCGTGTTGCGCTCGCCTGTCGGCCCCGGCATCGCCCGCTGGCCAAGGTCCGGCGGCGCGTCAGGCGCATCGGCGAGGAACCGCGGCAGGTAATGCGGGCCGCCTGCTTTCGGGCCGGTCCCCGACAGCCCCTCGCCTCCGAACGGCTGACTTTCGACCACAGCGCCGATCTGGTTGCGGTTGACGTAGATGTTGCCGGCCTGAACCGCCGCGCTGACCGCCGCGACCCGCGAGGACAGCCGTGTGTGCAGCGCAAAGGTCAGACCGTACCCCGAGCCGTTGATGGCCGCGATGACGGCGTCGAGCTGGTTGGCGGCAAAGGTCGCCACATGCAGCACCGGCCCGAACACCTCGTCGGCGATGTCTTCGATCCCGCTGACGGACAACACCGTCGGGGCCACAAACAGCCCGGCCCCGGCGGGGGGATCGAGCCGGGCAACCAGCTTGCCCTTGGCGGCAAAGGCGGCGACATGCGCCTCGATCCTGCGCCGGGCTGCCGCATCGATCACCGGGCCGATGTCGGTGGCCAGCACCCACGGATCGCCCAGGCTGAGTTCGGCCATCGCGCCCTTGAGCATGGTCAGGACCGGCCCTGCGATATCCTCCTGAACATAGAGGATGCGCAGGGCGGAGCAGCGCTGGCCGGCGCTCTGGAAGGCGGAGGCGATGATATCGCGCACCGCCTGCTCGGGCAGCGCGGTCGAATCGACAATCATCGCGTTGATGCCGCCGGTTTCGGCGATCAGCGGCGCGCCGGGTGCCATCGCCCCGGCCATCGCTTGCTCGATCTGGCGCGCGGTGGGCAGCGAGCCGGTGAACGAAATGCCGTCGATCCGGCGGTCGCCGGTCAGCGCCGCCCCGACGCTTGCCCCCTCTCCGGTCAGCAACTGGATGACGCCGGCCGGCACTCCGGCTTCCAGCATCAGTTCGACAGCGCGGGTCGCAATCAGTGGTGTCTGCGCCGCAGGTTTGGCGAGCACGGTATTGCCGGCCGCCAGCGCCGCCGCGATCTGGCCGGTGAAGATGGCGAGCGGGAAGTTCCATGGGCTGATGCAGGTGATAACCCCGCGCGCGGTTGCCGTGGCAAATCCCTCGGCCTCGCCGGCGTAGTAGCGCAGGAAGTCGACCGCCTCGCGCACCTCGCTGACCGCATCAGCCAAGGTCTTGCCGGCCTCGCGGGCGAGCAGGGCGAACAGTTCTGCACGGTTGTCCTCGTAGAGCGCCGCGATCCGCCTGAGAATGCCGGCGCGGACGGAAGCGGGGGTGGCCGACCAGTGGGCGACGGCGGTCGTGGCGGCCTTGATCGCTGTCTCGATATCGTCCGGTGCACTGTTGAGGACCGTTCCGACGATGTCCGCTGGATCGGCGGGGTTGGCGACGGGATCGCCCTCCTCGCCCGTCACGGGCCCGGCGATGATCGGGCGCGCCTGCCAGCGATGCGCCCGGAACGCCTCACGCGCCGCCAGGACAGGGCCGAGCGCCTCCGGATCGGTCAGGTCGAGCCCGGCCGAGTTCCGGCGTGCCGGGAACAGCGCCGCAGGCGCCGGGATGGCGGCATTGGCAATCGCGCCGTCGCTGCCCTCGACCCGCGCGATCGGATCTTCGGCAACCTTGGAGGCTGGCAGGTCCAGATCGGCGATCTGGTAGACGAACGAGCCGTTGGCACCGTTCTCCAGCAGGCGCCGGACGAGATAGGCCAGCAGGTCGCGATGCGGGCCGACCGGGGCATAAATGCGGGTCCGCGAGCCGCGCTCCTCGTGCAGGACACGGTGCAATGTCTCGCCCATGCCATGCAGCCGCTGGAACTCAAAGGCCTCCATGGGCACGGCGGCCTCACGCGCAAGATGCAGGATCGCGGCGGTGGTATGGGCATTGTGGGTCGCAAACTGCGGGTAGATGCGGTCCATCGCCAGCAGCTTCCGCGCCGCAGCGATATAGGACACGTCGGTCGCGGCCTTCCGGGTGAAAACAGGATAGCCCTCCAATCCGAGCACCTGCGCACGCTTGATCTCCGCGTCCCAGTAAGCCCCCTTGACCAGCCGCACCATGATCCGCCGGTCGTGGGTTTCAGCCAGTGCGTTGAGCCAGTCGAGCACCGGCAACGCCCGCTTGCCATAAGCCTGCACGACCACGCCGAACCCGTCCCACCCGGCAAGGGCGGGATCACGCAGCACGCCGGCGATGACGTCGAGTGACAGGTCAAGCCGGTCGGCCTCCTCGGCGTCGATATTGAACCCGATGCCGGCAGTTGCGGCCTGCCGGGCCAGCGCCAGCGTCGCAGGCACCAGTTCCGCCAGGACCCGGTCGCGTTTGGCATACTCATAGCGCGGGTGGAGCGCCGACAGCTTGACCGAGATACCCGGGTTGTCGCGCACCGAGCCGTTGCCCGCCCGTGCGCCGATGGCTTTGATGGCGCTGGAGTAGGCGGCATGATAGCGGGCCGCATCGTCGGCCGTGCGCGCGGCCTCGCCGAGCATGTCGAACGAAAAGCGGTATCCTTCGGCCTCCGGTCCTGCCGCAGCCCCGAGTGCCTCGTCGATGGTGCGGCCGAACACGAACTGGCTGCCCAGCAGCCGCATCGCCTGGCCGACCGCGACGCGGATCACCGGTTCGCCCAGCCTGCGGATCACGCCATGCAGTACGGACATCGGGCCGATGCTCGGCTCGCCCAGCACGTCGGAGGTGAGCGACAGCGCCCAGGTCGAGAAATTGACGAACGGCGAGCCCGAGGCACCAAAATGGGCCGACCAGTCGGAGCCGGCCACCTTGTCATGGATCAGCGCATCGACGGTCTCGCTGTCGGGCACGCGAAGCAGGGCTTCGGCGAGCGACATCAGGGCCAGCCCTTCCTCGCTGTCGAGGCCATATTCGGCAAGGAAGCTCTCCATCAGTCCCGGCCGCGCGCTGGCCCGCACTGCCTCAACCAGCGCCTCCGCGTCGGACGAGATGGTCGTGCGCGCCGCAGGGTCCAGCCCCGTCGCTCTGATGAGATCGCCGATGAGCGGACCTTCCGGCTGGAGGGTCAGCCCGCGGATCGCATGGCGCAACAGGTCAAGGTCGGACATCGCCCCCTCCATCGTTATGGCAGGAGCAAGAATGGCACAAACCGTATGGTCTGTTCGTCTATTGGTATTGAGAGAGAACAACGGATCGACTAATCTTGCCCCAAATGATCGAACAAACGACCAGAAAATCTCCCGATACCGATCAATTGGACAGTTTCGACAATCGCATCGTTGCCGCACTTGTCGCCGATGGACGATTGGCGGTGGCCGAGCTTGCCCGGCGCATCAATCTGTCGAAGACGGCGACGCTCCATCGGTTGCGCCGGCTTGAACGGGATGGGTTCATTCGCGGCTATCGGGCCGTGATCGACCACAATCGGCTGGGTCGTCCGCATGTCGCGTTCGTTGAGGTCAAGCTGTCCGATACCCGTGCTGCGGCTCTGGCCGCGTTCAACAAGGCCGTGCGGCAGTTGCCCGAAGTGGAAGAATGCCACATGATCGCGTCGTCGTTCGATTACCTGCTCAAGGTGAGAACGGCGGACATCACCGACTACCGGGCGGTTCTGGGCGAGAAGATCTCGGCGCTGCCGCATGTCGCGCAGACCAGCACGCATGTGTCGATGGAAGCGGTGAAGGATGACAGTCTTTGAGCAAGCAGGCGAAGGGCCAGACCATGGCAGCAGGCGCAATCTATCCGGATCTGGCCAACAGGACTGTGCTCGTCACCGGCGGAGGCAGCGGCATCGGCGCGGCCATCGTGCGGCGGTTCGTCGGGCAGGGGGCGCGCGTCGGCTTCATCGACATCGCCGAACAGGCCTCGCGCGCGCTGGTGGATGAACTGGCGGGCGCAGCGGTTCATTTCGAACGGGCTGATCTGACCGATACGGCTGCGCTGCGTCAGGCCATCGGAGCGATCAGGTCCGCGCTGGGGCCGATCACGATCCTGGTCAACAACGCCGCCCACGACCAGCGGCATGCGACGCTGGAGGTGACGCCGGAGTACTGGGACGACCGGATTGCGGTCAATCTCAAGCACCAGTTCTTCGCCGCTCAGGCGGTTCTGCCGGATATGGTCGCCGCCGGCGGCGGTGCGATCATCAATTTTGGCTCGACATCGTGGATGGCGGGGCAGGGGGGCATGGCGGCCTACACGGCGGCCAAGTCGGCCGTGCTTGGCCTGACGCGGTCGCTGGCGCGCGATTTTGGCCCGCACAACATCCGCGTCAACGCGATCGCGCCCGGCTGGATCATGACCGAGCGGCAGAAAGCCCTTTGGCTGACGCCCGAAAGCGACGCGGAACTGATGCGGCGTCAATGTCTGAAACGCCATCTCCAGCCCGACGAGATTGCCCGGACCGTGCTGTTCTTCGCCTCCGAGGAAGCGGGGGCCTGTACGGCCCAGCATTATGTGGTCGATGGCGGCTGGGTCTGACGCCTGACGTCAGCCGGTGATGCCGCGCGCGGCAAGGTCGGCCAGCCGCCCGGCATCAAGACCGAGGACATCGCCGAGGACGGCGGCCGTATCCGCCCCCAGCGCCGGCGCCGGAGCGAGCGGCCCGGACAGGCCGGAAAACCGCAACGGCACGCGCGGTGCCATCACAGGGCCGACGCCCGGCTGGTCGACCATGCCGAACAGGGGATTTGCCAGCGAGCAGCGGGCATCCTCGGCGACAAGCTGGCCGAAATCGCGATAGCTGCCATAGAGCACGCCGGTCCCGTTCAGTGCCGCTTCCACCTCGCCGAGCGTGCGGGCGGCAAACCACGGTGCCAGCACCGCATCGATGGCATGGCGCGCGGCGAACCGCCCGCCCTCGCTGGTCATGTCGACATCGAGCAGCGACCCGATCATCGCCAGCCTGTCGGTCAGCCCTGTTGCCGTGCCGATGGCGCGCCACTGCCGGTTCGAGATCGCGACCACCATGACATGGCGCGCGTC
>CALCZO010000109.1 GCA_937903315.1 uncultured Alphaproteobacteria bacterium | reverse complement strand
GGGATTTCATCCACCCCCCGCCCCTCGCAGGGCTCGGGGCGTTCGTCGCTTGAATTGATCCACTGGATCAATTCATCGCGCCCTTGCGGGCGCGACCGCTCCTCACCCATTCACGCGCTCGACCGAAGAGACCTGCGGCTTGGTCTTAAGTTCGGAAATGATGCCGTTGAGATGCTTGAGATTCCAGACCTCGACATCGATCCGCATCTCGCGGAAATCAGGGGACTTGTTGGTCATGGTGATCGAATCGATGTTGGCGTCCGCCTCGCCGATCACCCGCGTGATCTGGGCCAGCGAGCCTGGCTCGTTCATCACCGACAGATGGATCTGCGCCGGGAAGCGCCCGCGCGAGGCTTCGTCGAGATCCCAGCGCACATCGAGCCAGCGGTCCGGCTGATCGTCGAAGGCGGACAGGGCGGGCGACTGGATCGGATAGACGGTGATCCCCTCGCCCGGCGTCAGGATGCCAATGATCCGGTCCCCCGGAACGGCGCCGCCATTGGGCGCGAACCGCACCGGCAACTCGCCCGAAAGGCCGCGAATCGGCAACGGCTGCGCTCCATCACTTGATCCGGGCACCTTGAACTTGAGATTGTCGGCGTTGCGCAATTCAAACCAGCCCTTGCCGTTCTCCTGCGCCGGGACCTTGGCGACATCCTCCTTGAAGTCGGGATAGACGGCCTTGACGACATCCGACGACACCATCTCGCCGCGGCCGACCGCCGCCATCACGTCATCCACCGAATGCCGGGCGAGACGCGGCAGGGCCGCCACCAGCTTGTCATGGGCGTAGGTATGACCCGAGCGGCTGAACGCGCGCTCGACGATCTTCTGCCCCAGCCCGGCGAACTGGCGGCGCACCGCCTCGCGCGTGGCGCGGCGGATGGCGGCGCGCGCCTTGCCGGTGATGACCAGACTTTCCCAGGCCGGCGGCGGCACATGGTTCTCGGCGCGGATGATCTCGACCTCGTCGCCGTTGTTCAGTTCCGAGACGATCGGCGCGACACTGCCGTTGATGCGGCAGCCGACGGTTGAATTGCCGATGTTGGTGTGCACCGCATAGGCAAAGTCGATCGGCGTCGCGCCGCGCGGCAGGGCGATCAGCCGCCCCTTCGGCGTGAAGCAGAACACCTGATCGTGGAACAGTTCGAGCTTGGTGTGTTCGAGAAACTCCTCGGGGCTGTCGCCCTCGTTGAGCATGTCGATGGTGCGGCGCAACCACTGGAAGGCGTTGGATTCGGACGGATCGGCTCCGGGACGGCCATCCTTGTAGACCGCATGCGCGGCTACGCCCTGTTCGGCGACATCATCCATGTCGGCGGTGCGGATCTGGAGTTCGACGCGCTGGTGGCGCGGGCCGACAACGGTCGTGTGGATCGACGAATAATCGTTCTGCTTCGGCGTCGAGATGTAATCCTTGAACCGGCCCGGCACGACCGGCCAGCTGGTATGGGCCACCCCGAGGGCGCGATAGCAATCCTCGATCGAACCGACAATGATGCGGAAGCCGAAGATATCCGACAGTTGCTCGAACGCGACCGACTTGCGCTCCATCTTCTTCCAGATCGAATAGGGCTGCTTCTGCCGGCCCTTGACGGTGGCGGCGATATCCTCTGCCGACAGCTTGCCGGTCAGCGCCGTCTCGATGATGCTGATCAGCTCGCCGCTGCGGTCCTTGAGGTCCTCCAGCCGCTTGGTGACCATGGAGTAGGCGTCCGGCATCAGCGTGCGGAATGACAGGTCTTCCAGCTCCTCGCGCATCTGCTGGATACCCATGCGCCCGGCGAGCGGGGCGTAGATGTCCAGCGTCTCCTCGGCGATGCGGGTGCGCTTTTCCGGCGGCACGAAATGCAGCGTGCGCATGTTGTGCAGCCGGTCGGCCAGCTTGACCAGCAGCACGCGCACATCGTCCGAAATCGCCAGCAGCAGCTTGCGCAGGTTCTCCGCCTGTGCCGCGCGCTTGGAGACGAGATCGAGCTTCTTGATCTTGGTCAGTCCCTCGACCAGCGCGCCGATCTCGGTGCCGAACAGGCGGTCGATCTCCTCGCGCGTCGCGTCGGTATCCTCGATCGTGTCATGCAGCATCGCCGCGACGATCGTCGCATCATCGAGCTTCAGTTCGGTCAGGATTGCCGCGACCTCCAGCGGGTGCCCGAAATACGGATCGCCGGACGCACGCTTCTGGTGTCCATGCGCACGCATGGCATAGACGTAGGCCTTGTTGAGCAGGTCCTCGTCGGCGTTGGGATTGTATCGACGAACCCGTTCGACGAGTTCGTATTGACGCATCATTGGAAAAACAACCCTTCCGGCCGTCCCTGTGACGAACCCGGACAGTCAAAATCTAACGGGCGCGATCCGCATTGCAAGCGGTCGCGCCCGTAAAATGATCAGGACTGTGAAATCGGCTTATTCGTCGTCGTCAGTATCTGAAGGCGGGACAAGGCCATCAAGCCCGCGCAGCAATTCCTCTTCCGACATGCGGTCGAACGAGACTTCGCTGTCGTCGCTGCTGCTGGTGGCCTTCGCCGGCTGCGCCGACGCCGTCGGGCTGGCAATGCGCGGCACTGTTTCCGGCTCGGGCTCGTCCACCTCGACGAATTTCTGCATCGAGTGGATGAATTCCTCCTTCAGATCGCCAGGAGAAATCACCTCTTCGGCAATCTCGCGCAGCGCGATCACCGGATTCTTGTCATTGTCGCGCTTGACCAGCGGCTGCTGGCCGCTGGCGAGCAGGCGGGCGCGATGACCTGCGAGCAGAACCAGCTCGAAGCGGTTTTCGACTTTGTCGATGCAATCTTCGACGGTAACGCGGGCCATGATCGACCAGCTCCTTGAATGCCAGCGAGAAAGGATGAATTGTGCCCTTACCTGATCCGGGGCGTGAGAGCAACCCAAACTCTCCCGCAGCCTGAAATCGCAGCTTGCGACAGTGCAATCCCATAATCTAGGAAAACGGATCAACGCTTGACATTTCGCGCATTCAGCCCAAGGTGCGCCCACTCATTTTGTCAGGCCACACAATACTGGCGGCTTCATTGCAGTCGCCCAAATCAACAACAAGGATCGACGACGATGACTCAGGATCGCATCGCGCTGTTTATCGATGGCGCGAACCTTTATGCTGCGGCCCGCGCCTTGGGTTTCGATATCGATTACCGCAAGCTGCTCGAAGAGTTCCGCTCGCGCGGCTATCTGGTGCGCGCATTTTACTATACGGCGATCATCGAGGATCAGGAATATTCGTCGCTCAGGCCGCTGGTCGACTGGCTCGACTACAACGGCTATATGGTCGTGACCAAGCCCGCCAAGGAATTCACGGATTCCACCGGTCGCCGCAAGGTCAAGGGCAACATGGATATCGAACTCGCGGTCGATGCGATGGAGCTGGCGCCGCATATCACGCATATGGTGCTGTTCTCGGGCGATGGCGATTTCCGCAGCCTGGTCGAAGCCGTGCAGCGCAAGGGCGTGCGCGTGACTGTCATTTCCACCGTCTCGACCCAGCCGCCGATGATGTCGGACGAACTGCGCCGGCAGGCCGATACCTTCGTCGATCTGATCGAGTTGCAGGCCAAGGTCGGGCGTGCGCCGTCCGAGCGTCCGGTTCGCGAGCCGCGCGATTTCTCCGGTGCTGCGCCGCGCGATCCCGGCCGGGCGATGCCGGCGTTCATCAACCGTCCGGTCACGCCGCGCGGAACCGGCGACGATCAGGAGTGAGGGCCACGCTTGGCGCTTGCGCCGGATGCAGCGGCAGGACATGAGGGAACGGCCATGACCGCACCCTGCCCTGCCGAACCATCCCGCGATTGCCCGCTGTGTCCCCGCCTTGTCGCCTTTCGCCTGAGCGCGCGGACGGCTCACCCCGACTGGCACAATGCGCCGGTGCCGAACTTTGGCCCGGTCTCCGCGCCGGTGCTGATCGTCGGTCTCGCACCCGGCATGCAGGGTGCCAACCGCACGGGACGCCCCTTCACCGGGGACTGGGCCGGCGATCTGCTCTATGAAACACTGATCGATCTTGGCTTTGCGACCGGCGTCTATGACGAACGGCCGGATGACACGCTGACGCTGACACGGGCGCGAATCGTCAACGCCGTCCGCTGCGTGCCGCCGGAAAACAAGCCGACCGGACCGGAAATCGCGACCTGCCGGCAATTTCTTGCCGCCTCGCTTGCCGAAATGCAGGGCCTCCGCGCCATTGTCGCGCTCGGGCGGATCGCCCACGAGAGCCTGCTGAGAACGCTCGACCTGCCGGTCGCGCGCTACCGGTTCGCCCATGGCGCGCGCCACGATCTGCGGCCCGGCCTGACGCTGTTCGACAGCTATCATTGCTCGCGCTACAACACCAACACCGGGCGGCTGACACCCGAGATGTTCCGCAGCGTCTTTGCAGCCGTGAACAGCGCGATTCGCTGACGGGATCAGCCGCGGTCGCGCAGCAGGCGGCCCTTCTCGCGATCCCAGTCGCGCTTCTTCTCGGTTTCGCGCTTGTCGTGCAGCTTCTTGCCCTTGGCGAGCGCGATCTCGACCTTGGCGCGGCCCTTGTCATTGAAAAACATCTTCAAGGGCACGACCGTCATGCCCTCGCGGCTGATGGCGCTGATCAGCCGGTCAATCTCCCGGCGATGCAGCAACAGTTTGCGCGGCCGTTTCGTTTCATGGTTGAAGCGGTTGGCCTGAAGGTATTCGGGAATATAGGCGTTGATCAGGAAGACCTGATCGCCCTCGACAGAGGCATAGCTCTCGCCGATGGTCGACTTGCCGCCGCGCAGCGACTTGACCTCTGTGCCGGTCAGCGCGATCCCGGCCTCGAAGACCTGTCCGATCTCGTAGTGGAACCGCGCCTTGCGGTTGTCAGCAATGATCTTGAAGCGGGGTGAGGGCTGGGACATGACCGAGAGATAGGGCGGACCGGCGAAAAATGCCACCCGTCATTGCGAAAGCGCGACAACGGGTCAGCATCGATCCGCTCAGTTCAGGATCCCGGCATGGCGCATCGCCGCCTCAACCGCCCGCTTGACCCCGTCCGAACACGGCACCATCGGCAAACGCACATCTGCCGTCACCGGGCGGATCAGCGACAGCGCATACTTGATCGGCGACGGATTGGTCTCAAGGAAGATGGCCGTATGCAGCGGCATCAGCTTGTCCTGAAGCACCAGGGCAGCCGTGTAATCGCCCTTGAGGCAGGCGTTCTGGAAATCGGCGCACAGGCGCGGGGCGACGTTCGAGCAGACCGAGATGCAGCCATGGCCGCCATGGGCGTTGAAGCCCAGTGCGGTGGCATCCTCGCCCGACAGCTGGTTGAAGGAGGGTCCCATCGCCTGACGCTGGAGCGAGACGCGCTCGAGCCTGCCGGTCGCGTCCTTGACGCCGGAGATGTTCTTGAGTTCGTAAAGCCGGGCCATCGTCTCGACCGACATGTCGATCACCGAGCGGCCGGGAATGTTGTAGATCAGGATCGGAATGCCGACTGCATCGTTGATCGCCTTGAAGTGCTGGTACAGCCCCTCCTGCGTCGGCTTGTTGTAGTAGGGCGTGACGACGAGCAGGCCGTCCGCGCCGACCTTCTCGGCATGGCGGGCGAAATCGATCGCCTCCTCGGTGGAGTTGGACCCGGCACCCGCGATGACCGGCACGCGGCCATCGGCCTCCTGAACGCACCACTCGACCAGCTGCTTGTGTTCGGCATGGCTCAGCGTCGGGCTCTCGCCGGTGGTGCCGACCGGCACCAGACCGTGCGTGCCGTTCTCGATCTGCCAGTTGACATGAGCGCGGTTGGCTTTCTCGTCCAACTGGCCATCACGGAACAGCGTGACAAGAGCGGTGTTGGAGCCGATGAAGGTTCTGGCGGTCATGATGGCACTGTCCTGAAGGCCGGCATCGCGATGGCGCCGGTGGTCGTTGAGCCTCGCAGTCTTAGCGACATGCAGCGGCGCTGAAAAGTCCCGATCGTGCGCGATCATGCCCCATCGCGCGGTTCCTCGCCCTCGGGCCGGCGCATGACCCGGTAACCTTAACGGAAACGCAATCCGAACCGAATGAAATGGCGTTTTCGAACCGGGTTCGGGAAGGGTTCGCATGCGCACGTCTCCAGTTTCACGAACACGTCGGCGTTGGCGCAAGGCTGGCAGCCTCCTGCTGGTCTGCTCGGCGCTCGCGGCGGCAGGGCCGGCTTGCGGCGAAGAGGTTCTGGACCCCGGCGCGGCGCTGGCGCTGTCAGAACAGGCACGCGCGCGGGCCGGCGAGGCGATCGACGCGGCGCGCGGCCTCACGGCGCTGGTGGGTGCACCGCTTCATGATCTGCCGCCGGCCGTGACACTGCGATTCCGGCCTTCGCGCGATGTCGCCGCCGTCATCCGCGGACTGCCCCTGCCCGACGACATCACCACCACCGCCACGCTCGCCCCGCCGCGCTGGCTCCGCGTGCTCGAGCCGGGCACTGTCCCACACGCGCCTGATGCACCAGAGGACTTCGGCCAGCTGCCGGATGATGCGCGCAGCATGCCTATGCCGCTTCAGCCCGTTGTGCCGGGCGTGCCCCTGAGCGATCTCGGCCTGCTCCGCACGGTCGCCGAGCACTACCGCAAGGGCCGGATCGCCGATGGCGACCGCACCGCCGAAGGGCTGGAGGACCCCGCCAGCCGCCGCGCGGCAGGCTGGGCTGCGATCCGCCATGGCCGGCAGGCTCTGGGCTTTGCGCGCATCGCCGGGTTCGTCGATGCCAACCCGGACATGCCGATGGCCGGCTGGATGCGGTCGCGGGCCGAAGAAGCGCTGTTCATCGAAAAACGCGCGCCGGAGGCGGTGCAGGCGTTCTTCTCGTCCGAACCGCCCCGGACAGGCAGCGGCAAGGTCGCGCTCGCCCGCGCCATGGCGGCCTTGGGCGAAGAGGCGGCGGCCCGCGCTCTGGTCCGCGATGCCTATCGCAACGAGCGGACCTATGCCGCAATGCGGCAGGTCCTCGACAAGGACTTTCCGGGCGTCATCCGGCCGGAAGACCGCCGGTATCTCGCCGAGCGGCTGGCCTATGATCGCGAGAGCGGCGAAGCCGCCCGCGTTGCAGCCGGCGCGGGGCCGGGCGTCGACCGGCTGGTGCAGCTCATCGGCGCCAGCCTGAGCGAGCGCGGCAACATCCCTGCCCTGCTCGCCGGGCTTGACCCGTCATTGGCGCAGGCCCCGGCGGCCCTGTTTGCCCGGGCGCAGCATTTCAGGCGCAATGGCAAGCCGGTCGAGGCGGCGCAGGCGCTGCTGAAGGCCCCCGCCTCGCAGCAGGCCATCGTCGACGGGGACGAATGGTGGCTGGAACAACGCCTGCTGTCGCGCAAACTGCTGGATGCGGGCGAGGCGCGGCTGGCCTATCGCGTGGCGGCGGCCCATCAGGCCCGACGCAGTGCACTGGTTGTCGATGCCGAGGTGCAGGCCGGATGGCTGGCACTGCGGTATCTGGACGAACCGGTCACCGCGCTGCGGCATTTCGAACAGGCGCGGGCAGCGGCACAGACCCCGGCCTCGGCGGCGCGCGCCGACTACTGGCGCGGACGATCGATCGAGGCGGCGGGCGAGCCGGCAGCGGATCTTGCCTATCTTGCCGCCTCGGGACACCGCCACACCTATCATGGCCAACTGGCGAGCGACCGTTTGGGCGACAGCCGGTTGCCGCCCCTGCGCCCTGCGGTTGACGCTGGCGCGATCGAGGCGGCCACCCGTCATCCCGGGCTTGCGACCATCCGCGCGTTGATGGATGCCGGCGAGACCGATCTGGCCCAGCCTCTGATCACCGATCTGGCCCGCACGGCGGCCAGCGATGCGATGGCGCGGGCGCTGGGCGATCTGGTGGCGCGCTACGGCCAGCCGCGCCTTGCCCTTCTGGCCGGGAAACTGGCGCAGCAACAGGGGCTCGATGCGGAAGATCACGCCTTTCCGGTGTTCGGCATCCCTGCCTTCGAGCCCGTGGAAGGCAGCGCGGGACGCGAACTCGTCTATGCCATCGCCCGGCAGGAGAGCGAACTCAACCCCGCGGCCATCTCGCACGCCGGGGCGCGCGGGCTGATGCAGCTGATGCCGGCGACGGCCCGCCGGACCGCCAGCCGCTTCAGGATCGCGCTCGACATCGCCGACCTGACGCGCAATCCGGCGCTCAACGCCCGCATCGGCGCGGCGCATCTCGGCGAATTGTTCGGCGAATACAATGGCAATTACCTTCTGACCTTCGCGGCCTACAATGCCGGCGGGCGGCGCGTGAAGGAATGGATCGACGCCTATGGCGACCCGCGCAATCCGGCGGTCGATCCCATCGACTGGATCGAGCGCATTCCGATCACCGAAACGCGGCACTACATCCAGAAAATCCTCGAAAACCTCCAGATCTATCGCGCCCGCCTGACAGGAGACAGCGGCCTGCATATCGCGGCCGACCTCCGGCGCGGTCTCAGGTCGCCAAAGGCAGAGCAGCGGGCCGCCGCGCCGTTGCCGGAGTGGCGGCTGGCAACGCCGTGAATTGACGGCATCGCTCGTCCGGTGGCTATCCTTCGGCCCCGACTTTGCCCTATTGCTTCTCCCAGACAGGAAATGCGGCATGAGGAACTGGCATGGGTGATTGGCACGAGTTTTTCATCACCAGTCACGACGGGCTGCGCCTCCATGCGCGCCGCCTCGGCCCGGTCACCGCGCCGGGCCTGCCCGTGGTGTGCCTTCCGGGAATCGCCCGGACAACGCAGGACTTCGAAGACATTGCCGCCGTTCTGGCAGCTGACGGCGCGCGCGCGGTTTATGCATTCGACTATCGCGGTCGCGGCCGCTCCGATCGCGACCCGAATTTCCGCAACTACGATTTTGCGATCGAACTCGGCGATATCAGCGATCAGCTGACGGCGCTGGGCATCGGCGAGGCGATCTTCTTCGGCACCTCGCGCGGCGGCATCCTGACGATGCTGCTGGCGATGACGCGGCCCGGCGCGATTGCCGGGGCCATTCTCAATGACATCGGCCCGGTGATCGACGGCAAGGGGCTGGCGCGCATCAAGAGCTATGTCGGCAAGCTGCCGCAGCCGTCCTCGATCGGCGAAGGCGCGGCAATCCTGCGTCGGGTTTCATCCAGCCAGTTTCCGCTCCTGGACGAGGCAGGCTGGCAGAAACTCGCCCGCCGGACCTGGCGCGACGACGCCGGAAAGCTGGTTCCGGTCTATGATCCAGCGCTGCTCAAGACCCTTGACCTGATCGATCTGGAAGCGCCCTTGCCGACCCTGTGGCCGCAATTCGAGGCGCTCGCCCATGTGCCGGTCCTTGTCCTCCGTGGCGAGCATTCGGATATTCTGGCCCGCGCGACAGCCGAGGAGATGACCCGGCGGCACCCGGACTGCACGCTGTGGCAGGTGCCCGGCGAAGGTCACGCCCCGTTGCTGGATGATACGGCGACCCAGGCCGTGATCCGGGACTTTGTCGCCCGGATCGCCGTGCACACGCCGACCATCTGACACGCCAACACCCGGCACAGGGCCGGGTGTTGCAACAGGCGGGGAGGTTCTCCCCGGCGTTCAGGACGTTGTCCGCGTCGTTCAGGTTTTGGGTTTGGGCGCCGCGTTGGTGATCTTCGACAGATCGGCCACGTTGTCCGTTCCCTTGTCGCCATCATCGCTGCTGGTGGCCACTTCGCCGCGCGCGACGCGCTTGGAAAACTCCGTGTCCTGTCCGCTCGCCAGCACCTTGGCCTGCGCAACCCAGTCTTCGCGCTCGATCCGGCCGGGGAAGGCAAGATAGCTGCCGACCCATTCGATCTCATCAGAAACCCACGCCGCGATCTGGTCGAAATGCCAGATACCGAGCGCATGGAGACGGCCCTCGTTCTGCTTGCCGATCCCGCGGATCCGCTTCAGATCGTCCGCCTTGCCGCCGCGCGGCGCCATCAGGCCCTGAGGCCGGCGGCCGGTCGTGCC
>CALCZO010000108.1 GCA_937903315.1 uncultured Alphaproteobacteria bacterium | reverse complement strand
AGATTTTCTTCGATTCGGTGCGCGTTCCGGGCGATCAGCTGGTCGGAGAGGTCAACAGGGGCTGGGATTACGCCAAGTTCCTGCTCGGCAACGAGCGGCACGGACAGGCGCGCGTCGGCCTGTCCAAGGGCCGTCTGCGTCATGTCCGACGGCTGGCCGCGACCCTGCCGGACGGGGACGGCGTCCTCATCGACAACCCGAGCTTCCGCCGCCGGCTTGCCGCGCTGGAGGCTGAGGCGGTCGCGCTGGAAGTGACGCTGATCCGCATCATGATGGAGGAGGCGGGCGAGCACACAAAGCCCAATCCCGCCACCTCGATCCTCAAGATCCGCGGCTCGGAACTCTATCAGGCCACAGCCGGGCTGGTGATGGAGGCGCTGGGGCCGGATGCGCTCTATGCCATCGCCGCGCCCGAGGATCATGGGCTGGAGGCGCTGGCCGGCGGCACCGATCTCTATGTCAACCTGCGCAAGCTTTCGATCTACGGCGGTTCGAACGAGATCCAGCGCTCGATCATCGCCAAAGCCATTCTGGGGCTGTGAACCATGACCCTTGTGCACACCCCCGAACAGGACATGCTGGCCGATACGGTCCGCCGGTTGCTCGCCGGATCGCTCGACGAGCCGGCCCGAACCGATGCTGCTGAGGCCGGAACCGCCAGTGCGACATGGCGGGCCATGGCCGAACTCGGGCTGTTCGGCCTGCCGTTCGGCGAGGCGGTGGGCGGCTACGGCGGCAGCGCGGGTGACGTCGCAGCGGTGATGGAGGAGATCGGCCGCGCCGGTCTCGCCGCGCCCTATCTGAGCGGCATCGTCGAGATCGCCGCGGTCCAGCACTGCCTGCCCGACAATGCCGCGCTCGCCGCTCTGGTCCCCGCCATCGTCGCGGGCGATCATCTCGCCGTTCTTGCCCATCAGGAACGTCAGGCCCGTTGGGACCTGACCGATGTCGCCTGCCGGGCGATGCCGGACGGGACGGGCTGGCGGCTCGACGGCGTCAAGTCTCTGGTCCCCGCTGCCGATGGTGCCGATCACCTCATCGTCTCGGCGCGCATCGATGGTGCGCGGCGTGATGCAGACGGGATCGCGCTGTTCCTCGTTCCTCGCGGTGCGCCCGGCCTGTCCATGGCGATGCACCCGACGCAGGACGGCGCGCGGGCCGGGGAGGTGGCCCTGTCCGGGGTCGGGCTGACCGCCGACGCGCGGCTCTGCGGGCCGGAAGCGGGCTCAACCGTTCTGGTCGCCGTCCGTCGGGCGGCGCTGGCCGCCCTCTGCGCCGAAGCGGTCGGCGCGATGGCTGGTGCGCTCGACATGACGGTCGATTACCTCAAGACCCGGCGACAGTTCGGCGTTGCGCTCGGCTCGTTCCAGGCGCTGCAGCACCGCTGTGCCGATATGTATGTCGCGCTCGAACTTGCCCGCTCGATGGCGCGGCTCGCCGGCGCTGCGCTGCACGCCGCGGACCCCGCCGCCTGCGATCCGCTGCTATCCGCCGCCAAGGCCGAGATCGGCCGCGCAGGCCGGTTCATCGGCGAGAGCGCAGTTCAGCTGCATGGCGGCATCGGCATGACGGCGGAGTATCGCGTCGGCCATCTGTTCAAGCGGCTGGTGATGATCGACACCCAGCACGGCAGCGCCGATTGGCATGGCGACCGGCTGGCGGCTGGCCCGTCGCTGATCGGGGCGGGCTGAGCGTCAGGCCCGGTCAAGCCCGTCGCGCAGCCGGTCGAGCAGGCGCAGCAGCGTGTCGGTGTCGTCGGCGGTCAGATCGGCCAGCGCCTGCCGATAGAAGGCGGCGATCGGCGTCTGCATCTCTTTCCACACCGCTTCGCCCACGTCGCTCATCCGGATCAGCCGGTTGCGCCCGTCATCCGGGTCCTTGTCCCGTTCGACCCAGCCGCGCCCTTCGAGCCGGTCGAGCACTGCGGTCAGATTCTGTCGGCTCAGCATCAGGTAGCCGGTCAATGCCTTGACCGTCATGCCGCGCGCCCGGACGCTCGGGCGGACCAGCGCGCCGAGTACGGCCCATTGCTGCGTCGTCGCACCATGATGGGCGACAACCCGAGTGCCACTCTTGTGCATCAGATTCGAGCATTGATAGAGCCGAAAGAACAGACGGTTGGCGGTGTCATGCTGCATGGCGGGTCCTGCGGGCCGGGACGGCCACTCGTCTGGATATAGCAACAGATTGACATGAACAATGTGATATGTCATGCCATTGCTATATTTTGCAGCCGGGGAGGGGATCATGCGCGCGGTCTATCTGACGGGCCATGGCGGCAACGAGGTCGTGGCGATCGGCGCGCGGCCGGCCCCTGCGTTGCGGCCCGGCCATGCGGTGATCCGGGTTGCGGCCTCGGGGCTGAACCGGGTCGATCTCTACATGCGCGACAGCGGCGCCGGTATCACCCACGCGATCCCGCAGGTGATGGGGCTGGATGCGGCTGGCACCATCGAGGCCATCGACGGGCCGGCCCCCGGTCTGACGGTTGGTCAGAAGGTGGTGGTCCATCCCGGTCTGGGCTGTGGCCGCTGCGAGTTCTGCCGCCGGGGCGAGCATGTGCTGTGCACGTCGATGAAGTTTCTCGGTGAGCATTGCGACGGCACCTGGTCTGATTTTGTCTGCGTCCCGGTCGAGAATGTCTTTACCCAGCCCGATACGCTCGATGCGGCGGAAGCGGCGGCGCTTTCGGTGTCGTATCTGACGGCGTTCCGCATGGTGTTCACCAAGGCGCGGGTCCAGCCGTGGGAGACGGTGCTGATCATCGGCATCGGCGGCACGGTGTCGCTGGCGGCGCTGCAACTGGTCACGGGGCTGGGCGGGAGGGCCATCGTCACCTCGCGCGATGCCGGCAAACTGGCCCGTGCCGAGGCGCTGGGGGCCGATGGCGTCATCAACAGTTCGCGCGAGGATATTGCCCGCGCCGCGCTGGCGATGACCGGCGGGCGCGGCGTCGATGTCGTGATCGAGAATGTCGGCGAGGCGGTGTGGTCTGCTGCACTGAAGGCGCTGGTGCGCGGCGGGCGGATCGTCACCTGTGGCGCGACCTCCGGCGATGCGCCCTCGGCCGATCTCAGGCGGCTGTTCATCCGCCAGTTGCAGGTGCTCGGCTCGACCCATGGCACCTTCGAGGAATTCCGCGCCCTGCTCGATCTGGCCGCGCGCGGCGTGCTGAAGCCGGTGATCGACACCCGCTACCCGCTGGCCGAGGCGCATCGCGCGCTTGATCATCTCGAAAGCGGTCGCCAGTTCGGCAAGATCGCCCTCGAACTCTGAGTGTTTGTCTGTTCTGAACGGAGAGTGTCATGAAACTTGACGGGAAATGTGCGGTTGTAACCGGTGGCGCCTCGGGCATCGGCCTGGCCACCTGCACGGCGCTGGCCGAAGCCGGCGCGCGGGTGATCATGACCGATGTGAATGCGGAGGCCGGTGCGGCCGCCGCACGCGATCTCGGCGGCGACGTGCGGTTCTTCCCGCTCGATGTGACCGATCCCGCATCCGCCAGGGCGCTGGCCGATCATCTCGCCGCGACCGAGGGCAAGCTCGACATTCTGGTCAATGCGGCGGGCTGGGACATCATCCAGCCGTTCATGGACAACACGCCCGAATATTGGGACCGGATTGTCGCCATCAACTACATGGGCCCGGTTCAGGTGACCCGCGCGCTGCTCGATCTGCTGATCGCCTCCGGATCGGGCCGGATCGTCAATGTCGCGTCTGACGCAGGCCGCGTCGGCTCGTCGGGAGAGGCGGTCTATGCCGGGGCCAAGGGCGGCATCATCGCCTTCTCCAAGTCTCTGGCGCGCGAACTGATCCGCAAGGCGGTGCGCGTCAACTGCATCTGCCCCGGCCCGACCGACACGCCGCTGTTTGCCCGCCAGAGCGACCGGATCAAGGAGGCGCTGACCAACGCGATCCCGATGAAGCGGCTGGCCAAACCCTCCGAAATCGCCGACGGTGTGGTGTTTTTTGCCTCCGACCGGTCGAGTTTCTGCACCGGTCAGGTGCTCAGCATTTCCGGCGGGCTGACAATGGTCGATTAGGCTTGGCCGCGCGCCTCGGGCCGGGCTAGAACGGCGTTTCAGATTAGGGGAGGGTGAGATGACCGACGTGTTCCTGTGCGATGGCGTGCGCACGCCGATCGGGCGTTATGCCGGCGGTCTTTCGCGCGTCAGGACCGACGACCTCGCCGCGATCCCGCTGAAGGCGCTGCTCGCCCGCAATCCGGGGCTGGACCCCGCCGCTATCGACGAGGTCTATGCCGGCTGCGCCAATCAGGCCGGCGAGGACAACCGCAATGTTGCGCGCATGGCGCTGCTGCTCGCCGGCATCCCGGCCAGTGTGCCGGGGACGACGCTGAACCGGCTCTGTGGTTCGGGCATGGATGCGATCGGCTCGGCAGCGCGCGCCATCCGCGCCGGCGAGATCGACCTGGCGCTGGCCCTCGGCGTCGAGAGCATGAGCCGCGCCCCGTTCGTCATGCCCAAGGCGCAGGAGGCCTTCGGCCGCGCCAACGAGGTGCATGACACGACCATCGGCTGGCGCTTCGTCAACGCCGCGATGAAGGCGCAGTATGGCGTCGATTCGATGCCCGAAACGGCGGAAAATGTCGCCGACGAGTTCAAGGTCTCGCGCGAGGATCAGGACCTGTTCGCGCTCCGCTCGCAACAGCGGGCCGCCGCAGCGCTGGCGGCAGGCTTTTTCAACGGCGAGATCGTGCCTGTCGAGGCGAAGGACGCGCGCGGCAAGCCGGCGCTGGTCGAGCGCGACGAGCATCCGCGCGCCGACACGACGCTGGACAGCTTGCAGAAACTGAAACCGTTCGTGCGCAGTCCGGGCACGATCACGGCGGGCAATGCGTCGGGCGTCAATGATGGCGCAGCGGCGGTGATCGTCGCCGGCGCGGCGGCGGTCCGGCGTTTCGGGCTGACGCCGCTCGCCCGGATTTCGGGCATGGCGAGCGCCGGTGTCGCCCCGCGCATCATGGGCATCGGTCCGGCCCCGGCGACCGAAAAGCTCAACGCCCGGCTTGGCCGCACGATGGCCGATTATGCCGTGATCGAACTCAACGAGGCCTTCGCGGCACAGGGTCTGGCGGTGACCCGCATGCTCGGTCTGGCCGACGATGACCCCCGCGTGAACCCCAACGGCGGGGCGATCGCGCTCGGCCACCCGCTCGGCATGTCCGGCGTGCGCATCGTGCTGACCGCCGCGCGGCAGATGACCCGCGCCGGCGGACGGCATGCGCTGGCGACGATGTGCATCGGCGTCGGGCAGGGGATCAGCCTGGCAATTGAAGCCGTGTGACGCAGCGGTTGCCTTCCGGCGCCGCCGGGGTGACAATGCGATGCTCAGGAGAGGGCCTGCCATGAAGATCGCGCTGCTTCAGATGAATTCGGTTGCCGATGTCGCGGCCAATATCCGGCAGATGACCGAACTGGCCGAACGCGCCATCGCGCTCGAATCACCCGATATGCTGGTGGTGCCTGAGCACTGGAACTGGGCGGGCGGAACCAACGCCGAGAAATTCGCCAACGCCGATGACGGTCACGGCGGTCGGGCCTATGCTGCGGCGCGCGATCTCGCGGTGCGCCACAGGATCTGGGTCCATGCCGGGTCCATTGCCGAGAAGGCCACTGCAAGCAAGGTGAATAACGTCACCTATGCCTTTGACAGGTCAGGCAAAGAGGTTGCACGTTACGCCAAGATCCATCTCTTCGACATCACCGGACCCAACGGCGACCGTTACGAGGAAAGCGCCACCGTCGCGCCCGGCCGCGAGATCGTGACCTATCGGGCCGAGGGGCTGACGATTGGCTGCGCGATCTGTTATGATCTGCGGTTTCCTGAACTGTTTCAGGAACTTATGGCGCGCGGTTCAGACGTTATCATGCTGCCGTCCGCCTTCACGATGCAGACCGGCAAGGACCATTGGGACGTGCTGATCCGCGCCCGCGCCATCGAGACGGAAACCTACATGGTCGCCTGCGGCCAGACCGGCACGTTCGTCACCGGCTCGGGCGAGCGGCGTCACACCTACGGCCATTCGCTGATCGCCGATCCTTGGGGGCATGTGATTGCCCGCGCCTCGGACGGTGTCGGCATCACCGCAGGGCGGATCGATGCGGCGCTGATCGCGCGGTGCCGCCGCCAGATTCCGCTGGCCGACCACAAGGTGATTGGCGCAGCGCGGGCGATGCGCGGCGCCGCCGCTGAATAGCCCGACATTTCGCCGGACGAACCCGCGCTGAACGGTCTTTCCGGAAGGAACGGTTTACCTCCCTGTGTCAGGATCTGGCCTGATTTTGGGGTGGTACGATGACGTTTGAAATTCCGGTGCTGTCGCAGGCCTCATCTCCCGTTTTGGTTGAACGTCGCCAGCCCGATCAGCCGCCGGACCGCCAGTCGGGGGTGGTGGTGTCGATCAGCGGCAGCCGGGCTCTGATTTCCTCCTCGATCCCGACTGCGTATCACACCGACGAGCCGCATTGGGCCGTCGGCAACATGATTACGATCTACGGCCAGAAGAGCCGCATCGTCTGTCTCGTGCAGACCATGACGCTGACCGATCCGGCCTGGAAGCCGGGTGCCGCCAACATCATGACGGTGACCGTCGAACTGCTTGGCGAGATCGTCGACGACGAACGCGGGCGTCCGAATTTCCGGCGTGGCATCGCCTATTATCCCCCGCTCGGTGCAACTGCCCATCGCATCCGCCGCGAGGACCTGATCGCCATCTATGATCTGGGCGGCCGCAAGGGGTCGGTGGTCGGCACGCTGTCGCAGGATTCGGCGCTTGATGGCGCCATCGACATCGACGGTATGTTGCGCAAGCATTTTGCGGTCGTCGGCACCACCGGCGTCGGCAAGTCCTGCGCGGTGTCGATCCTGCTGCGCTCCGCTGTCAGCGAGCGCAAGCCGCTCCGTGTCATCATTGTCGATCCGCACAACGAATACACCCATGCGTTCAGTTCCATCGCCCATACGGTCGACAGCCGGGCGTTCGAACTGCCGTTCTGGCTGTTCCGTTTCGAGGAGATTGTCGAGGTCATCTACCGGGGGGCCCGCGCGCCGGAGGAGGAAATCGACTTTCTCCGCGATGCGATCATTCAGGCCAAGGAGATGTACGATTCCCGGCCGAGCAGCGCGATCCAGCAGGGCAGCATCCTGAAAAAGACGCTGCGCTCCGATGGCTCGTCGATGTCGGCGGACGCGCCGCAACCTTACCGGATCAACGACATCCTGGCGCTGATCGACGATGAAACCGGTCGTCTGGAAGCAAAGTTCAGCCGCGCATCGTTGCGGTCCCTGCGTGCCCGGCTCGAAAGCCTGAACAACGATCCGAGCTACCGCTTCATGTTCGGCAAGACCGCGATCGACGGGCTGTATGAGCCGGTGATCCGCGCGCTGTTCCGTCTGGCCGATGAGCGTCGCCCGATCACGATCCTCCAGATGGCGGGCATTCCGGCCGATGTGGTCAACGCCTCGGTGTCGGTGCTCGCCCGCATGGCGTTTGAACTGGCAACCCAGAGCCGCGGGCTCTACGAGATCCTGCTGATGTGCGAGGAAGCGCATCGCTACGTGCCGGCCGATCCCAAGCTCGGCTTTGCGCCGACCCGGCGCTCGCTGGCCCGCATCGCCAAGGAAGGGCGCAAGTACGGCTGCTACCTCGGCATCGTCACCCAGCGGCCAAGCGAACTGGATCCGACGATCCTGTCGCAGTGTTCGACCGTCTTTGCCATGCGACTTGCCAACTCGGCCGATCAGGACATCATCCGCGCCGCCATCCCCGATGCGGCCACCGGCGTGCTTGATTTCATCTCCGCGCTGTCCAACCGCGAGGTCATCGCCTTCGGCGAGGCGGTTTCAACCCCGATGCGCATGATGTTCAAGCTGACCGACCAGAGCTTGTTGCCGCGCATGCACGACGATGGCGACGCGTTCCGCACCATGTGGATGGAAGCGCATATGGGCCGCGAGGTGGCCGATGCGACGCCGCCACCGCCGCCGCCCGCCGCGCTGCTGCCGGCAGAGCGCGAGATCGCGCAGCCTTCGGCCGTGCCGCGCACGATCGGCGAGCCGGCAGCCATGCCGGCGATGACGCCGCGTCCGTCCCA
>CALCZO010000107.1 GCA_937903315.1 uncultured Alphaproteobacteria bacterium | reverse complement strand
CCGTCGCGCAGCAGCGACACCTCGCCGGCCAGCAGCGGGGCTTCGTCGTCGTTGACAAAGCTCGCCTGGAGATACGCCGTGGGATCGAGCGCCGGAACCGCCTTGATCAGGACGTCCGGAACGACATTCCGCGACTGGATCACCATCGATTTCTGCGTTCCGTCCGTCGGCAGGCTGATCGCGCCGGGCAACTGGAACACGCTCTGGAAATCGCCGCTGTCGACCGTCGCTTCGGTTTCGCGCGCCTTGACCGGGGCCGCCGATGCAGGTGCAGCCGGGGCGGCCATCACCAGCCTGTCGGCCGCGGCTTCCGCCATCGCCGCCTTGCCCCGCGCCATCGGCACAGGCATGGGATATTCGACGAAGCTGACGCGCTGGCCATGCATGTCCGGTGCCGTTGTGCTGCCCGACACCTGCACCGTCGACAGCGTCATCGCGACATCCTGCCAGTCCTCGCCGGTCCGCTGGCTGACCAGCGCGCGCCGCGTCAGGGACAGGGTCGCGCCCTTGCCGGCCGTGCCCGATGTGAACGCGGCATCATAGGCCGGCCGCCAGCGCGCGCCCTGAACGCGGTAGGTCAGCGTCAACTGCCCCTTGACCGGCTGTCCGGCCTCCAGCGCCAGCGTGAACTCGCGTTCAGGCGTGCCGGCCCGGCCACGTCGCTGGGTTTCGGCCAGTTCGAGGGCACGGATCTCGGCTTCGGTGATGGTCAGGTCGCGACGTGCCCCGATCAGCGTCTCGTTGACCTCGGCCAGCGCCTTGCCGACCGCCTCCCACGCTGCCGCCCACTGGCCAACGTCGAGCGAGCCCTTGTCCCCCCGTTCCGGGCCGGACTGGCCGAACCGGACGATCATCGCCTTGCGTCCCTCCAGCGCCTCGACCACGCCGGCACGACGTTCGCGTTCGGCACGCAACGGGATCAGCCGGCCCTCGATCTCACTGGCCGCCTTGCCCGGATCGCCGGGCCGCAGGCGCGAATCGACCGGGCCGAGATACAGCGCGCCGCTGGCCTGCCCCTCCACCCTCAGCGAGGCGGCATCGATCGTCAGCGGCAGGCCACGAAACACCAGCGTCGACGCGCCCTGCGGCACATCGATCTCGACCGTCCGCGAGACCATGGCCCCTTCGGGAAACACCATGACCGCTGCGATCCGCGATCGCGCCTCGATCTCTGCCGCATGAACGGTGAGGCCCGGCAGCAGAGCCGCCCCGGTCAGGATCAGAAGTTGGGTTGTTCGCTTTGCAATCGCCATCGATGTACCTCGTCGCGTGGGGCTGGAACCAACAATGGCACCAGCCCTGACGGTTGGCCATGGCAACGATGTGGCGGAAAGGTGCCCTGATCAGGCCGCCAGCCTGAGCGCGGCGTAGGGCCGCACGCGATGGGCGATGAAGTTGTGGATTTCGGTCAGCCGCCGCCGCTTGTCGAGCAGTTCCGGCCCGATACCATAGCGCCAGGCAACGTGGCTGATGCTGTTGTCGTGGCAGAGGTCGCTCATGTCCTTGCAATACTGATGCGCCTGTTCCTCGTTGAGGAACCGCCCTTCCTCGATATGCAGCGGAATGTTGAGCATCAGCAGCCGGGCCAGATACGACAGCGTGAATTCGGGGTGGTATTGCACGCCCCAGAACGTGCCGTTGCCGTGGTTGATTTCCGCCGCCTGCACCGGCGCCATCGCATTGGAGGCCAGAACGGTCGTCCCCGGCGCGACCTCGGTCACGGCATCGAGATGGATGCAGGGCGCATCGAAGACCATCGGCCGGCTGGCGAGCAACGGATGCCCCCGCCCGGTCTCATTGACGGTGATCGCCCGCGCCACGCCCGCCTCGCGGCCCATCGGGTTTTTCTCGACCCGCCCACCGGCAGCAACCGTCGCCACCTGCAATCCCCAGCACGAGCCGAAGAACGGCACACCGCTGTCATAGACCTTGCGCGCGAACGCAACCTGCCGCATCGCCTCGGGCTTTTCCTCCCAGACATGCAGTGCGGAGCCGGTGATGACCACGCCGTCATAGCCCCTGAGCCGCGCGACATCGGGCAGATCGGCATCGGCATCGGCCGGCATGCAGATGTCGGTGACGGCGTCAGGCGCGAGATAGGTGATGCAGCCGGCATAGCCTTCACTGGCCATGCGGCCAAGCCGCGTCTTCTGCCGCGCCCGCCCTTCTGCGTCGTTGCCTTCGATGATGAGGATCCTGAGTGTCATGATGCGAACCGTGAGAGCGATGTCCTGCGCCCGAATGGCATGTCAGTGTCCGGGCATTTTTCCGATGCAATTCTGCGGCCAGAAGGTTAGATAAATAATGAACAGAATCCCGATCGGAATGCCAGCCTGCCGATGACCCTGCTGCAACGCCTTGCGCATCCGATGGTGCTCCTTCTTCTGACCGGGTTTATCTGGGCCGCCAACACGGTCGCGGGGCGGCTTCTGGTCGGCGAAGCCTCGCCGATGGCGATCACGACGCTGCGCTGGCTGATCTCCTTTGCCTCGCTGAGCCTGTTCGTCCGCGCCGATGTCCGGTCGATGCTGCCGCTGCTCACCCAGCGCCCGCTCTATCTGCTGGTGATGGGGATCATCGGATTCACCGCCTTCAACGCGGTCTATTATTATGCAGCAAGGTTCACCTATGCCGTCAATCTCGGCATCATGCAGGCATCGACGCCGATCTTCGTCATGCTCGGTGCCGCGCTGGTGCAGAAGATCCCCGTCACATGGGGGCAGATCATCGGCGTCGTGGCCGGCATCGTCGGCGTGGTCTGGGTTGCGTCCGGCGGGCGGATGGAGACGCTGCTCGGTCTCGATTTCAACCGCGGCGACGTGATGATCCTGCTGGTCAGCGCGCTGTATGCCGGATACTCGCTCGGCCTGAAGCATCGACCTGAAGGCATTTCCGGCATCGGCTTCTTCTCGGCCATGGCGCTGGTCGCCGTTCTGACCTCGCTGCCGCTCCTTGCGCTGGAAATCGCCGTTGGCGCGTTCCAGTGGCCGACGCTGAAGGGGTGGCTGATCATCGCCTGGGTCGGGCTGTTCCCCTCGCTGATCGCGCAGGTGTTCTACATCAAGGCGATTGCTGCGCTCGGCCCGACCCGTTCGGGGTTCATTTTCAACCTGATTCCGGTCTTCGCCGCCATTCAGGCTGTTGTGATTCTCGGCGAACCGTTCGGCGCGCATCATGCCATCGGGCTGGCCCTCGTGCTCGGCGGCATTGCCTGGGCTGAAAAGCACAAGCCGGCGTGACCGCCGGCTTGTCCATTTCGCTTCGGTGCCCGGACGATCTCAGAACTCCAGCCGCCGGGCGCGCTTGACCTGCGCAATGGCGTTGATCTTGTCGAGCAGCGCGTCTGGCACCCGCTCGTCAACCGCGACATAGCAGATCGCATCGCCGCCAGGCACGTCGCGACCAAGGTTGAAGGTCGCGATATTGACCTTCTCCGCGCCGAGCAGTGAGCCGAACGCGCCGATAAAGCCCGGCTTGTCGTAGTTGCGGACATACAGCATGTGCGGATGGAACTCCGCATCCATGGCGATGCCGCGGATTTCGACGATGCGCGGCTTGCCGTCCTGGAACACCGTTCCGGCAGCGTGGCGCTCCATGTCCTCGGCGATCACGTTGATGAAGATGCGGCTGTCGAACTGGCTGTCGGCGGCGCGCTT
>CALCZO010000106.1 GCA_937903315.1 uncultured Alphaproteobacteria bacterium | reverse complement strand
GCGCAGGTTCCGATCCCTTCGCCGGCATGACCCGGATCAGGTTCGAAGGGTCCGCGGATTTCCCGCATCTCAGCCCCGGAAGGCTCCCCTTGGAACACGCACTACGTTGGTTGCTTTGGCGTCAAAGTCAAGCGGAGCCTGCACGCACCTTCTCTGGCCAGAGCACGCCGGCCAGCATCACGCCTGCCACGGCCCCGACGCCTTGCGCCAGAACGAATCCCGGCATGCTGGCCGGCGCAATCCCGGCGAAGGTGTCGGAGAACATCCGCGCCACCGTCACGGCGGGGTTGGCGAACGACGTCGAGGCCGTGAACCAGTACGCCGCTGTGATGTAGAGGCCGACAGCGAACGGCACCGCTTCGACCCGCGCGCAGCTGACCCCGAGAATGGTCAGGATGAGGCCGGCTGTGGCGACGACTTCCGCGAGCCATTGCCCCGATCCAGCCCGCATGGTCGTTGACCATGACACGCCAGGAAGGTCGAACATCAGGTTGGCAATGATCGTGCCGGCAATGCCGCCGGCAAGTTGCGCCAGCAGATAGCCCGCGGCCGTCACGGGCTTGATCTCGCCGCGCCACAGCATGACGCCGGTCACGGCCGGATTGAAATGCGCGCCGGAGACCGGCCCCAGCATCATGATCAGGACGACAAGGATTGCCCCGGTCGGAATCGTATTGCCCAGAAGCGCGACGGCAACATTCCCGCCCGCCAGCTTCTGCGCCATGATGCCCGATCCGACGACGGTCGCCAGCAGCAGCGCACTGCCCAGCGCCTCGGCGACAACGCGCCGCTGAAGATCGGACGACATTACTGTGCCCCCGCGCTGGCACCGTCCATCCGGCCGATCGCATCGACCTGACGCTTGAGCGCCATCCTGTCGAGGCTGGCGACCGGCAAAGCCGCAAAGGCCGAAATCCTGTTGCGCAGCAACCGGAACGCCTCGACAAACGCCCGCTCACGGACGAGGTCCGTGCCTTCGACGGCCGCCGGATCCTCGATGCCCCAATGTGCCGTCATCGGCTGGCCCGGCCACACCGGACAGGCCTCGCCCGCCGCAGAATCGCACACGGTGAAGACAAAGTGCATCACCGGCGCGCCGGGTACGGCAAATTCCTCCCAGCTTTTCGAGCGATAGCCGTCAGCGGGGAAACTGAACTGTTCAAGCACTTTCAGCGCGAGCGGATTGACCACACCCTTGGGCTGGCTTCCCGCAGAAAACGCGTTGAAGGTCCCCGCGCCGATCTTGCGCAGCAGCCCTTCGGCGAGGATCGAACGGGCAGTGTTGCCCGTGCAGAGAAACAGGACATTGAACGGCGCATCAGTCATGGCAGGATCCGGAGTGGCAGGGTGCAGAGGGACGGGGCGACAGGGTGAAGGCTTCGGCCAGCGGGCCACAGATCTCGGGACGGCCGCCGCAACAGGTGTTCACGAGACCGGTCATGACCGCGTTGAGCCGGTCGATCTCGGTACGATAGAGCATCAGCCGTCCGTCGCGTCTCACGCTGACAAGGCCCGCCTGACACAGGATGGACAGGTGCGCCGACAGGGTACTGGCCGGGAGCGCGAGCTGCCGCATCACCGCACCGGCAGCGACCGGGTCGGGATAGGCCGCAGTCAGCAGCCGGAACACGGCAAGGCGGGAGGGTTGCGCCAGGGCGGCAAGCACAACGACGATGTCTCGATCTTCCATGGTTCCAGAATGATCGAACACGATGACAGCCGCGTGACACTGGCCCGCTCGCATGGCGATACGTCGGCTCTTGCCGCGCGCCTCGCGATCAGGCAAAACTCCCCCGCACAGGAGGAGCCGATTTGGCCAAGCGCACCAGCGATGTCGATATTCTGATGGTCCCGGGCCTGAGCAATTCAGGACCGGAGCACTGGCAATCCCGGTGGGAAGAACGGCTGAGCACGGCCCGGCGCGTCGAACAGGCGGACTGGTCGGCGTCCTCGCGTGATGCGTGGGTCGCCGCCATCGTCAAGGCCGTCGACAGCGCTCGCCAGCCCGTCGTGCTGATCGGCCACAGCCTTGGCGTCGCTGCGATCGTCCACGCGGCCCCGCATCTCAAGCCGGGCGACGTCATCGGCGCGTTTCTGGTTGCGCCGTCGGGAGATACCGCGATCGAGCGGGAGGATTCCATCGATCGCCACTTCATGCCGGTGCCGCGGCTCAGGCTGCCATTCCCGGCCGTCGTCGTGGCCAGCCATGACGATCCGTATTGCCCGTTCCTGACGGCGGAGGAATATGCATCGGCTTGGGGTGCCGAATTTGTCGATGCCGGCCATTCCGGCCACCTCAACACCGCCAGCGGTCACGGACCCTGGCCGGAGGGGCTGATGCGGTTTGCCGGGTTCCTGTCAAAGCTGTGACGGCAACACGCGTCGTCGGATCAGAACCAGCGCAACGCTGATCCAGAACGCCGAACGCAGAACCATCGCACCGACGGTCCGCATCTCGTAGGGAACGCCGGCGGCGATGGCCACGCCGAACAGGACAAAGATGGCTACCGTCGCAGCAGCCAGCGCGACGGCCAGAGGCCGCGCCCAAGACCGGCCCAGCGCGATCCCTGTCGCGGCGACGAGATAGGCAAATCCGGCGAGGAAATTGAACCAGAGGACAAACGGCACCGCCGCCCCCGCAGCCGCCCGTGCCGCCTCGCTCCCGAACAGGGCGCGACTGCCGGACACCACGGTCAGGACGCCGAATACTGCAGCGGCTATCGCAAGAACCAGAAGCATGACCGCCCTCCATATGAAGCGCGATCATGACGGACAGAACCGACACCCGCCTTGTCGGGCGTCAAGCGCACCGCTCAGGGCTGGCTGAAGCCGCTCAGGCCTTCTCGCCGGTCTGCGCCAGAATGGCCTTGGCCACCCAGATGCTCGGGAAAATGCCAAGTACAAATCCACCAATCGCCGCCGGCAGAACCAGCTTCATACCATTGTCATAGAGCGCCGGAACGGCGGTAATCACCAACACGGCGATTCCGGCCAGAACGGTCCCGATCAGCATGTGAATCATAACAGTCAGCTTGAGCATGGAGCACCTTTTCAATACCGGGCGATCTGTACCGCACATTCCGTTGCCCGACATTGATCGGGGACAATGGCAAAGGCCGACCAAATGAAAAAGGCCGCCCGAAGGCGGCCTTGATCGGAATCAAGCCTGCGACCAATCAGCGCGAGTAGAACTCGACGACCAGATTGGGCTCCATCTTCACGGCATACGGCACTTCCGACAGGGTCGGAATGCGGGTCAGCTTGGCGATCGGCTTGGACGCATCCAGCTCGATGTAATCAGGAACGTCACGCTCGCCGAGGTTGCGCGATTCCAGCACCATCAGCATCTCGCGCGAGGCGTCCTTGACCTCGACCACGTCGCCGGCCTTGACTTGATACGAGGCGATGTTGACCCGGCGACCGTTGACCTTGACGTGGCCATGGTTGACGAACTGGCGCGCGGCGAACACGGTCGGCACGAACTTGGCGCGATAGACGACCGTGTCGAGACGGCGCTCGAGCAGGCCGATCAGGTTCTCGCCCGAATCGCCCTTCATGCGCACCGCTTCGGTGTAGTACTTGCGGAACTGGCGCTCGGTGATCGAGCCGTAATAGCCCTTGAGCTTCTGCTTGGCCTTCAGCTGGGTGCCGAAGTCCGACAGCTTGCCCTTGCGGCGCTGGCCGTGCTGGCCGGGGCCGTATTCGCGCCGGTTGAGCGGCGACTTGGGACGGCCCCAGATATTCTCGCCCATGCGGCGATCGATTTTGTACTTGGCGTCAACGCGCTTGGTCATCGCGATTCCTCTCGCAAAACAAAAAACAACCGGTCACATGACCGGCGGTTGAGGAACGCGCCCTCCTCTGTCCGTCCTTTTCAGGGCAGAACCGACAGGTGCTCACCAGAAACGGGAGAACCACGGGTGCGTAAAAACCCGCACCGGATTGCTCCAGCGCGGGAAGGCTGGCGATTAGCCGGTTTGGCATCGTCTGTCAAACCGGCGAGCACACATTCAGCGAAAAATCCGCGTGCCCTGCGATTTGAGATAGGCTTCCTCGACCTCGTCCATCTCGACCGTGTCATAGCCGGTGATCATCGTCTTGACGTAGTGGCCGACCGTCTTGCCGGTCGTCGTCATGTAGACATGGATGAGGACGAAGGTCACCATCATGAAGCTGGCCGCCGTATGCACGAACGCGACCGCGCCGAGGCCGAAGGCCTGGCCGACCATCCTGTTCCACAACGGATAGGTCAGATACAGGATGCCCGACAGCCACAGCGCCGGGCCAATCATCACCATGAACGTCAGGTAGGCCAGCGACTGGAGGGCGTTCTGCTTGCGTCGCAGCGATTTGGAATAGGGGTGCGGCGCCCCGGTCAGAATGCCGAAGGCGTAGAACCTGATCACCTGGAACAGGCCGGATTTCGGCAGATACTGGCGCCACTGGCCGGTCGTGAAGTGCCAGAAGGTGGTGAACACCCACAGCACGATCAGCGCCAGAGCCGCGATCGTATGCACGCTGACCGCAATGTCGAACCGGATCAGGCTGTGCGTGCCGTGCACCGCAAAGCCCGAGAACACCAGCACGAAAATCAGCAGCGCCTGCGACCAGTGCCAGAACCGTTCGTAGCGCGAGTAGATCATCACCGTCCGCTTGTGCTTGGGCACCGGGACGAGGGGCGAGGCCGTGTCGGAACGCTGTGTCATCTCTCGGTCCTCAGTGAGCGGCATTGTTGCGGGAGAACAGCAGGCGCAGGAGGCCATGGAAAATGACCCCGGCCAATGCGCCGGCCATCGCCAGATAGCCGATGATATCGAGCCAGCGGAACGTATCGCGCCCAGGCATGTAGAAGCCGGGGACATTGGCCAGACGCCCGTCCCGCGCATGACAGGAGGCGCAGGCCAGCGAATCCTCCTTGGGCGCCACCATATGGGCCAGCGGCCAGTACATCACCGTATCGACAAAGCCGTGCTGGCCGCTGAACTCCTTGCCGGCCGATTTCATGCCGGCCTCGATGGCCCTGGGCCAGTCGAAATTGGTCCAGAAGGCCGTGTCGTTCTGGCCGAACACGTTCATGTAGATCAGCTGGTTGGTTCCCTTGTCATAGGCCTGCCGCCCCTGCATCGCCTTGAACGGCCAGATCCGCGCCTTGGGATCGGCGTAGCTGCCCTCGATGCGGTTGACCTCGACGGTTCTGGTCGGGTCGATCTTGTCATCAACCAGCGTGTAGCGCACCTTGCCATCGAACCAGGCATAATACGGGATGACGTTCTCCTCCCACTTGAAGGTGCCTTTGGTCGACAGATAGGTGTCGTTGCCCTTGGCGTCGTGCTCGGCATAGGGCTTGCCGTCCTTCATCTTGCCGGCGGTCGACCAGTCCCACAGCGTCTTGGTCGGCACCCCGCCGCGCGCCATCGCCGGAATGTGGCAGCTTTCGCAGGCCACCTTCTCGATGTGGCCGTTGAGGTAGTACGCCTTCAGCGCCGGCGACTTGTGCGGCTGGCCGCCGTGACAGGATTCGCAGCTCGCCGCTTGCCGCTCGGCGCCGCGATGCACAGCACCCTTGGTGTCCTTGGCGGCGACATCGTAGCGGCTGCCGGCCAGCACATGCGCATCCGAGGTGTGGCAGGTCTCGCAGGTGAAATTCAGACCGTCCTTGCCCATATGGACGTCGAGCTTGCGGTTGGGATTGGCCATCGAGCTGTCGAGATCGCCATGCTTCACGCCATCGCCGCCGCCGCCGTAGAAGTGGCAGGATCCGCAGTTCTCACGTCCCGGCATCCCGACATTCTGCGCCACCTTCACCCAATCGGGCGGGGCGTAGCTGTCCTTGCCGATCTTGCGCGGACTGGCAGCGGGATGCCCGGCCCCGTCAGGCACCTTCCTGTAGGTGCCGGTCCGATCGTGACAGACGACGCAATCGACGTTCGCTTCGCTCGAAAAGTCGAAATTCCTGTCGGTCCAGCCGTAGCCGGCATGGCAGCTGGTGCAGCGCGGCTCGTTCGAAGTGACATTGCCGCAGAACGAATTGACGACCGATTTCTTGCCCAGCGTCTGGCCGGTGCCCTCATGCTTGTAGGTCCATGTCCAGTGGATCGACTTGTGCACCTGCTTGGACGCCTCGGTGTGGCAGGTCAGGCAGGCCTTGGTCACTTCGGGGCCGGAGGTGAAGGGCCCCTTCAGGGCTTCGAACTTTGAATGATCCGCCGTGCTTTTCGCCTTGGCCTGCTCGGGGCGCGACGGCATCGCCGTCTGCTGCGCGCCGGCCGGCAGTGTCAGACACCAGACCGACAGGGCAAGGGCGATGGAAAGGGCCGCGCGAACCATTGTCGTTTCCTCGAAATGAACAGCCGCACTCTCTGGCGCGTCCATTTTATTAGAATAAAACAATATAAATCTGAAAGGGTGATTTTGTGCGAATTGGCATTCATTCTGTGACAAACTGACGCGAAACAGTCCGGTTCTTGACAAAAAACAAGCCGCCCGCGCTTGAGCGGGCGGCCACTGATGCGAACGGTCCTGTGCCGATCAGGCGCGCTCGGGGCGCAGGCTGAGCAGATGGTAGAGGGCGATGGCGCCGAAGGTCGCCGTGCCGATTCCGGCCAGTTCGAAGCCGAAGATCGACAGTTTGAGATCGCCGGCGCCAAGGATCAGCGCGGTCGCCACCGTGATCAGGTTGCGCGGCGAGGAAAAGTCGACCTTGCTCTCCACCCAGATGCGCCCCGCCGTTGCGGCGATGAGGCCGAACACCACGACGGCGAGACCGCCGAGCACGGCGACCGGAATGGTCGAGATCAGCGCTCCGAACTTTGGCGAGAACCCGAGCAGGATGGCGATCGCGCCCGCCGCCACGAACACCAGCGTGGAATAGACCCGCGTCACCGCCATCACGCCCATGTTCTCGGCATAGGTGGTGACGCCCGTGCCGCCGCCGGCGCCGGAGATCATCGTTGCCACGCCATCGGCCACGAAGGCGCGGCCGATCAGCCCGTCCATGTTGCGCCCGGTCATCACCGCGATGCCCTTGATATGCCCGAGGTTCTCGGCCACCAGGATGATCGCGACCGGGGCGATCAGCGCCATCGCCGACCAGTCGAATTTCGGCGCGACGAAGGCCGGTGCGCCAAACCAGGCCGCCGCGCCGACCTTGGCAAAATCGATGCCCGGCGCGCCGAAACTCGACGCCGTCAGCGCATAGATGACGTAGGCGATCAGCCCGCCGATCAGCACCGGCAGGCGCTGGACGAAGCCCGATCCATACACCGCCACGCCGGCCACGGCGACCACGGTCAGCAGCGCGATCCACTTGGTATAGGCGCTGGCCGAGATCATCCCGATCGCCACCGCCGTCAGGTTCAGCCCGATCGCCGCGACAACCGCGCCGGTCACCACAGGCGGCAGCAGCTTCTCGATCCAGCGTGTGCCGACCAGATGGACGATGACGCCGATCAGCGCATAGACGAAACCGCAGAAGATGATGCCGCCGAGCGCAATCGCGATGTTCGGATTGGGGCCACCGCCCTTGAAGCCCGTCGCCGCCAGCACAACGCCGATGAAGGCGAAGGACGAGCCGAGATAGCTCGGCAGCCGTCCGCCGGTGATGAGGAAGAACAGCAATGTCGCGATGCCCGAAAACAGGATCGCGA
>CALCZO010000105.1 GCA_937903315.1 uncultured Alphaproteobacteria bacterium | reverse complement strand
TACCGCAACTTCCTCGCCATGGAGACCGAGGAGCTGATCCGCTCCCAGCCGGTCGATGGTGTGGTGCTGATGGGCGGCTGTGACAAGACCACACCGGGGCTGATCCTCGGCGCGACCTCGGCGGGCGTGCCGGCCATCTTCATGCCGGCGGGGCCGATGCTGCGCGGCAACTGGCATGGCAAGGTGCTCGGTTCGGGTTCTGATGCGTGGAAATACTGGGATGAGCGCCGCGCCGGCAACATCACCGAGAAGGACTGGAACCAGATGCAGGAGGGCATCGCCCGCTCCTATGGCGTCTGCATGACCATGGGCACCGCGTCCACCATGACCGGTCTGGCCGATATTCTCGGCATCTGCCTGCCCGGCGCCTCGGCGATCCCCGCCGCGGATGCGACCCATATCCGCATGGCCTCGGCCACCGGCCGCCGCGCGGTCGAGATGGTGTGGGAAGACCTGACGCCGGCCCGGATCATGACCCGCCCGGCGTTTCTCAATGCCATCGTTGTCGCCATGGCGATGGGATGCTCGACCAACGCGGTCATCCATATCCTGGCGATGGCCCGCCGCGCCGGTCATGACATCGGCCTTGCCGATTTCGATGCCGCCTCGCGCAAGGTGCCGGTGATCGCCAACATCCGTCCCTCGGGCGATACCTACCTGATGGAGGATTTCTACTATGCCGGCGGGATGCTGGGGATGCTCACGCGGCTGAAGCCGCTGCTCGATCTCAGCCAGATCAACGCGGCGGGCGAGACCTGGGAACAGAGTCTGGCGGGGGCGGAAGTCTACAACGACGATGTGATCCGCACGCTCGACAATGCCATCTACAAGGAAGGCGCGCTCGCCGTGCTGCATGGCAACATCGCGCCCGATGGCTGCGTCATCAAGCCGTCGGCGGCGGGCGAGCGGTTCCAGAGGCATTCCGGCCCGGCGCTGGTGTTCGATTCCTATGAGGAGATGAAGAAGGTCATCGATTCCGACGATCTCGATGTTACCGAGGATTCGGTCCTGATCCTGCGCAATGCCGGCCCTCTCGGCGGCCCCGGCATGCCCGAATGGGGCATGCTGCCGATCCCCAAAAAGCTGGTGAAAAAGGGCGTGCGCGACATGGTGCGGATGTCGGATGCGCGGATGTCCGGCACGTCCTATGGCGCCTGCATCCTGCATGTCAGCCCCGAAAGCTACATCGGCGGTCCGCTGGCGCTGGTGAAAACCGGCGACATGATCGACCTCGATATTCCCGCCCGGACCATCAACATGCGCGTGCCCGAGGCCGAGCTTGCCGTGCGCCGCGCCGCGCTCAAGCCGCCGGCACCGAAGTACGAGCGCGGTTTTGGCTGGATGTTCTCCCGCCACATCGAACAGGCCGACAAGGGCTGCGATTTCGATTTCCTCAAGACCGATTTCGGCGCGCCGGTCGGCGAACCGTCGATCAACTAAGGATCCTGTCATGGCCCTGAAGCCCGAGACCCGCGCCAAGCTGCAAACCGTTTCCGTCGCCACGCTGGCGACCGCGCTGTACAAGCGCGGCCTGCGCAACCAGGCGATTCAGGACGTCCATCCGCTCAATCCTGGCCGCGGCGTCATGGTCGGCGAGGCTTTCACTGTCCGCTACATGCCGGCGCGCGAGGACCGCAACCAGCTGGCCGTGTTCCAGAACCCGGAACATCCCCAGCGCAAGGCGATCGAGACGTGCCCGCCCGGCGCGGTGCTGGTGTTCGACAGCCGCAAGGATGCGCGCGCAGCCAGCGCGGGAGGCATTCTCATCAGCCGCCTGATGGTGCGCGGGGTGGCTGGTGTCGTCACCGACGGCGGTTTCCGCGACAGTCACGAGATCGCCGAACTGGCGATCTCGGCCTACCATTCCCGTCCTTCGGCACCGACAAACCTGACCCTGAACGAGGCGATCGACATCAACGTGCCGATCGGCTGCGGCGATGCGCCGGTATTCCCCGGCGATGTCATCGTCGGCGATCAGGAGGCGGTGATCGTCATCCCGGCCGATATCGCCGATGACATTGCCGACGAAGCGGTTGAAATGACCGTCTACGAGGATTTCGTCATCGAGATGGTGCAGAAGGAGGGGCGTTCGATTACCGGCCTCTATCCAGCGACGCAGGAGCAGTCGAAGCTCGATTTCGCGGCCTGGCGCAAAAAAAGCGGGCGCTGACCCCCCCCCCCTCCGGGGGCGGGACGTTTGGCCGCAGTCCATGGGGCATCCTCCGGCCTGCCCGTGCCGCAATCGTGGTGCATGATCGATCCTGGACAATGGAGGATCGATCATGAAACTGCTCGATTGGCTGAAACGCCTTGGCATTCTGAGCGCCGGCGCGACGGCGGCGGTCTACACGTCGGCCAAGGACAGACCGGCGGAATTTGCCAATGACGGAACGTTCGATGCCGGCCCTGAGACGGCCCCGGACGCCGCCCCCGGCCCGGCGATCGCATTGTCGGACCCTGCCAGCACCGACCGGTGAGCGAGTGACGGAGGACCGGACATGAAACTGCTCGACTGGCTCGCCCGCCTTGGCATCCTGCGCTATGGCATCAGGAAGGCTGTCTACACTTCCGGCAAGGACCGGCCGATCGAGTTCCTGATGCCCGGCGTGTTCAACGCGGACCGTGATCTCGGCATCACCGACAATCTCAATCCGCCGCACTGCCCGTCCTGCAAGGCCGCCGTGCCGAAGGGCGCGGGCGTGTGCCCGGCCTGCGGAACGGCGCTGACCTGACGACCGGGCTTAGCGCCCGTAGGGCGGCGACGGGATGTCATTGTGCGCCTTCCTCAGCGCAGCGGACCAGCGTTCGCGCAGATCGTGGAAATACGGCTCGCCCGCCTCGATCCGTCGGCTGACCTCCCAGTTTGGCTCGTCGCGCCGCAGCACGATCAGATCGATCGGCAGGCCGACCGAGAGGTTCGAGCGCATCGTCGAATCCATCGAGATGAGGCTGAGCTTGAGGCAATCGTAGAGATCGGCGTTGCTTGTCACCGCGCGGTCGAGGATCGGCTTGCCGTACTTGTGTTCGCCGATCTGCAGATACGGGGTGTCCACCGTCGCCTCGATGAAGTTGCCGGCCTTGTAGAGCATGAACAGCCGCGGGTCCTCGCCCGCGAACTGGCCGCCGAGCAGCATCGTCACCTCGAACGACGCCCCCGAGCGCTCCAGCGCCGCCGCATCGTTCTGATGCAGGATGCGCACCGCATGGCCCACGAACTGCGCCGCCTTGAACATCGTCGGCTGCTCGATCAGGGTCTCGATCCGGTCCGTCTCGGGGTTGCGGAATCCCTCGCGCAGCATCGAGACCGCCGCCTGCGAGACCGCGAGATTGCCGGCGGTGGCCAGCGCCATCAGCTTTTCGCCGGCATCCTCGAACAGATGCAGCTTGCGATAGGTGGCGACGTTGTCGAGACCGGCATTGGTGCGCGTATCGGCCATCATCACCAGCCCGTCGCGAACAAGAATGCCCACCCCGTATGTCATGTCCAGTCCCTTCCTAATTCCTGCGCTGCTTCTGGCTGGCGTGATAGCCAAGCCGGCAGCCCTTGCCAATCTGCTCGTGGTTGCGGGGTCAGGCCTCGATGATCAAAGGGCCCTGTTCGACATGCACCGTGACGGCGAGGGTTTCACCCGCCCCGCCGATGCGGGCGCCGCGAATGGGCGCGGCGTCAAGATAATCGGGGCCGACAGCGACCCGGACGTAGCGGTCCGTGACCGAGATGCCATGCGTCGGATCGAAGCTGATCCAGCCGATGCCGTCGACATGGGCTTCCACCCAGGCGTGGCCGGCCTCCTGCTCGTTCATGTCGGTCCGCAGATAGTAGCCGCCGGCATAGCGCGCCGGAATGCCGAGCGCGCAGGCCGCAGCGATGAACACATGCGCAAAATCCTGACACACCCCGGCGCGGGCCGTGAACGCGTCGCAGGCGGTGGTGCGGGTATCGGTCTCGCCCACCGAATAGCGCATCCCCGAATAGATCGCCGCATTGATCGCATGCAGCGTCGCCAGCCGGTCGCCGCCCTCGCCAGAGGCTATATCGCGGGCAAACTCGATGATCGCCGGGCAGGGCCGCGTCAGCGCCGTTTCCCGTTGCCAGAAGGTGAGCGGAAACCGTTCCAGCGCGCCGGACAGCAGGCCGTGCGTGTCGGTCGTCTCGACATCGCCGGCGACGGCAATCCGCATTTCGTTCAGCGGTCCTTCGGCGGTGAAGGTGTGGATGATGTTGCCGTAGGCGTCCTCGCTGCGGTCGAGCCGGCAATCGGCATCGATTTCGACCCGCCAGCGGCGGACGAACAGCCCATTGGTGCCGCGTGGTGTCAGCCGCAGGTGCTGGATCACCGAGGCGGCGGGGGAAGCGTAGCGGTAGACCGTGTCATGCCGGATCGAAAGACGCATGGCGGCTACTGGAGATATTGCTGGTTGATGGCGGCCCCGAGCGCATTGTTCTGGGCCAGGAAGACCTCGAGAAACTCATGCAGTCCGCCCTGGAAGATCTCGGTCGCCTGTGCGTTGAGCAGCGTCGCGATCACCTCGCGCGCCAGCCGCTGGCTGGGGCCGCGCCGGCCGTAGGTTTCGGAGAGCTGATCGAGCACCTCGTTGATCTGCCGGTAGGTCGACACCAGCGAACGCGGCTGCTTGTCGCTGAGGATCAGGAAATCGGCCACCAGCCACGGCTTGACCGTCTCGCGGTAGACCCAGTGGAATGAGGTCTGGGCCGAGACCGAGCGCAGGATCGACGTCCACTGGAAATAGTCGAGCCCGCCGCCGATCGCTTCCTTTTCGGGAAGCAGAACATGGTATTTGACATCGAGCAGCCGGGCGGTGTTGTCGGCCCGCTCGACATAGGTGCCGAGCCGCTGGAACCAGTAGTGATCGGTGCGCAGCATCGTCCGGTAGGCCGCGCCGTCAAAGCGCAGCGAGGCTTCCTTGACGAAGGACAGGAACTTCGGCAGCCGCCCGGCATCGAGCTTGCGCAGGTTGACCTTCTGCATTTCCAGCCACGCTTCGTTGATCGTCTCCCACATCTCGCCGGTCATCGCGGTGCGCACCGCGCGGGCGTTGGAGCGGGCGGTATCGATGCACGACTTGATCGAGGTCGGATTGTCCGGCGAGGCGATGATGTACTCGATGACGTTCTCGCGCGTCGCCTTGTCGTAGCGGGCGTGGAACGCCTGCGTGCAGGCAGCGGTGGCGATTGCGCTTTCCCACTCGTTCGACGAGCCGGCATAGGCGCTCGGCAGCGTTGCCATGCGCGAGGCGACATCGAGGATGCGGGCAAGGTTCTCGGCCCGCTCGATATAGCGGGACAGCCAGAACATGTTGTCTGCGGTGCGGCTCAGCATGGTTCTTTCCTCGCCCGGTTACTCGACGACCCAGGTGTCCTTGGTCCCGCCCCCTTGCGAGGAATTGACCACCAGCGATCCCTTCTTGAGCGCGACGCGCGTCAGCCCGCCCGGCACGATCCTGACCCCGTCCGCACCGGCCAGCACATAGGGGCGCAGGTCGACATGGCGCGGGGCCAGCCCGCCGTCGACGTAGCAGGGCACGGTGGACAGCGCGAGGGTCGGCTGGGCGATGAAACTCTCCGGGCTGGCCGCGATCTTCTTGGCGAACGCCTCGCGCTCGGCTTTGCTGGCATGCGGCCCCACCAGCATGCCGTAGCCGCCCGAGCCATGCACCTCCTTGACGACGAGTTCCGGCAGATGGGCGAGCACGTATTTCAGCGCATCCGGTTCGCGGCAGCGCCAGGTCGGCACGTTCTTGAGGATCGGCTCCTCGCCGGTAAAGTGCTTCACGATCTCCGGCATGTAGCTGTAGATCGCCTTGTCGTCGGACACCCCGGTTCCGACCGCATTGGACACGGTGACGTTGCCGGCGCGGTAGGCGCTCATCAGCCCCGGCACGCCGAGCATCGACGAGGGGTTGAACGCCAGCGGGTCGAGAAACTCGTCATCAATGCGGCGGTAGATGACATCGACGCGTTTCGGCCCCTCGGTGGTGCGCATGTAGACGACGTTGGCGCGCACGAACAGGTCGCGGCCCTCGACCAGTTCGATGCCCATCTTGTCGGCGAGGAACGAGTGCTCGTAATAGGCCGAGTTGAACTGGCCCGGCGTCAGCAGCACCACGGTCGGATCGCCCGGCGCGCTGTCGGGCGCCACCGAGCGCAGCGTGGCAAGCAGGTTCTCGGCATAGTTGTCGACCGGCGCGATCCGGAGCGCGGCGAACAGTTCCGGGAACAACCGCAGCATCGCCTCGCGGTTTTCCAGCATGTAGGACACGCCCGACGGCGTACGGGCATTGTCTTCCAGAACATAGAATGTATCGGAATCGACCCGCACGATGTCGATCCCGGCAATCTGCACATAAATGTCGCGCGCCGGGCGGAAGCGCGTCATTTCCGGGCAGAATGATGGATTTTTGAGCAGCAGGTCTTCCGGTACGATGCCGTCCCGGATCACCGTTCGTGCGCCGTAGACATCGCCGATGAAGGCGTTGAGGGCGTTGATCCGTTGCGTCAGGCCCCGCTTGAGCAGGTCCCACTCCCCGCCGGTCAGGACACGGGGGATGAGATCGAAGGGGATCAGGCGCTCGGTGCCCTGATCATCGCCATAGACGTTGAAGGTAATGCCGATGCGGCGGAAGAAATGTTCGGCTTCCAGCTTGCGGTTGGCCAGCAGATCGGGCGGCGCATCCTTCAGCCATTGCGCCAGCAGCGTATAGCCATCACGCACGCTGCCGTCAAAACCATGCATTTCATCGAACGCCTGACCACCTGCCGTCATTCCCCACCGTCCTTGACCACCGGGCTTCTAGGCAAGCCCAGTTCCGGGGAATAAGCAAGCGCCGTTCCATTTGGTCAGAGTGGCCGGCCCGCGTGTCAGACCGTCGCGCGGTCGTCGAACCGGGCGAGGCGGGCGAGCAGGTAATCCACCTCGGCCCGCGCCGTGGCCGAAAGGCTGCCGCCCGGCTTGCGCTGGGCGTCGCTGGCCAGAATGCCGCGCCGCATCATCACGTATTTGCGCACCGCCAGCCCGACCCCCGGCTGCTGTTCGTAGCGCAGCAGCGGCAGATGCGCGTCGAACAGGTCGTGCGCGCTGTCGCGCTCGCCGGCCTTGGCCAGCGCCACCACATCCATCAGCATTTCGGGAAAGGCATAGCCGGTGTTCGATCCGTCCGCGCCGCGCTCCATCTCGAAATCGAGGAACAGCCCGCCGTTGGCGGTCATGATCGCGAGATCGCGCATCCCGTCCTCCGCCTGCCAGCGGCGCAGGATCGAGATTTTCTCCAGTCCCGGCCAGTCTTCGGCCTTCAGCATGACGCAGGACGGCTGGTCGGTGATGATGCGGCGGATCACCCGCGGCGCCATCTGCACCGAGGTGACCAGCGGATAATCCTGAATGACGAACGGCACATCGGTGCCGACCGCCGCCACCGCATCGGCGTAGTAGTTGAGGATCGAATCGTCGGTCCGCAGGCTCGCCGGCGGCGCGATCATCACCGAGGCGGCGCCCGCCTCCATCGCCTCGCGCGCCAGCGAGCGCATCGCGGCAAATCCGGGCGCGGATACGCCGACGATCACCGGACGCCCGGCCATCGCCGCCACGGCCAGTTTCAGCAGGTCCAGCGATTCGGCCGGCTCCAGCTTCGGCGCCTCGCCCATGATGCCGAGCACGGTCAGCCCGTCCGCCCCGATACCGGCGTAGAACTCGAACAGGCGGCGGGCGCTGTCCCAGTCGATGCTGCCATCGGCATGAAACGGCGTCGGGGCAATCGGGAATACACCGGAATAGAGCGAGGTCGTCATCGGATCGGCTTTCCTTGGCAAGGGCAGGTTACAGCCAGCGCCGGACGCTGGCGAGATAGGCGCGGTAGTCGTCGCCGAACCGCGCCGCGAGGACGCGCTCCTCGGGCAGGATTTGCAGCCGGGTCAGAACGGCCATGAACGCCGGCACGGCAACGAGCGCGAGAGGCGAGCGCAGATAGACCGCGAGCGCGGCCAGCACCAGCGCCAGCCCCAGATACATCGGGTTGCGGCTGAGCCTGTAGATGCCGCCGGTCACGATCCGCGCCGTCCGCTCCGGGTGCATCGGGTGATGCGTTGTCGCCGCCTTGTGGAAAGCCCAGACGCCGAGCACTCCGGCCGCGACGCCGAGCTCCGCCAGGATGATGGCGCCGACCAGCGTCGCCAGCCCCGGCGGCCAGCGCAGATCCGGCGTCAGCCACGTCGCCAGCGCTGCGAGGCCGGCAAAGACCAGCCACAGCGCGACAGGCGGGATTTTCAGCTCAAGCGCGGCCAGCACCGGCGATCATCCCTTCCGGCTCGCCTCGTAACGGGCCTTGGTTTCGGCATTCATCGGATACAGGCCGGGCAGGGCGGCGCCCTTGTCGACCTCGCCCATGATCCAGTTCTCCATCCGCTCCTGCTCCGGCCCATGCTCGACGACATGGGCGACCAACGCCTGCGGGATGACCACCGCACCGTCCTTGTCGGCAACGATCACGTCATCGGGGAACACGGCCACCCCGCCGCAGCCGATCGGCTGCTGCCAGGCGACGAACGTCAGCCCGGCGACCGACGGCGGGGCCGCCTGTCCCGAACACCACACCGGCAGGCCGGTGCCGAGCACGCCCTCAAGATCGCGCACCACCCCATCGGTCACCAGCGCGGCAACCTTGCGCCTGGCCATGCGCGCGCACAGGATATCGCCGAAAATGCCGGCATCGGTAATGCCCATCGCATCGACAACGGTGATCACGCCCTCCGGCATCGCCTCGATGGCACCGCGTGTCGAAATCGGCGACGACCAGCTTTCAGGCGTCGCCAGATCCTCGCGCGCCGGCACGAAGCGCAGCGTGAAGGCCGGGCCGACCAGCCGCTCCTGTCCCGCCACCAGCGGCCGCGTGCCGCGCATCCAGATGTTGCGCAGGCCCTTCTTGAGCAGGATCGTGGTGATCGTGGCGGTGGACACGCCCTTGAGCGTGGCGATGGTCTCGGCGGAGAGCGACATGGAAGGGTCCGGACTTGGGGAAGACTTGTCAGACAAGCCTATCCAGCCTTCGCCTCCCGTTCAACGGCCAAGTTGCCGCCTGCCTCAGATTGCGGTGGTCAGCCCGGTGCCGCCGTAGAGCCATTGCAGCTGGTCGTACCAGTCGGTGGCCGACTTTGCCCGCATCGTCGCATTGCGCATGTCGGCCAGCGCGCCGGCGGGATGGTAGATGTAGTCACCGATCAGGCGCGAGCCGATCTGGATTCGCGCCGTGCGCACCGCCCGCTGGCGATTGTAGGCGACCAGCGCCGTCTCGATGGTATCGTGGCTCTCGACCATGTGGGCGAGGCATACGCCGTCCTCCAGCGCCATGCAGGCGCCTTGCGCGAAATATTGCAACGTTGGATGGGCCGCATCGCCGAGCAGCGCGGCCCGCCCGTCCACCCAGGTCTGCACCGGATCGCGGTCGCACAGCACCCACAGCTTCCAGTCCGTGCCGTGTTCGATGATCCGCCGCGCCCGCGCCGTGACATGGCCGAACCCCGCCAGCACCTCCTCGCGCGACACCGGCTTGCCGGCGACCGGCTCGGGAGCATCGTTGTGAAAGGTGACGACGAGGTTGAACAGATCGCCCCCGGTCAGCGGATAATGCACGATGTGGCATTTCGGCCCGGCCCACAGCGTTGCTGCGTTCCAGCGCAGATCCTCCGGCATCAGCGCGCGGGGAATGACGCTGCGGTAGGTGGTGTGGCCCGACACGCGCGGGTTGCCGTCGCCGACGATGCGCTTGCGCACGTTTGACCACAGCCCGTCCGCCCCGATCAGCGCAGCCCCCGCGATCCGCCGTCCGTCGGCGAGACGGGCAACCACACCGGCTTCGTCCTGTTCGTAGTCCGCGACTTTCGCACCCGTCGACAGGTCGACCAGCGGATGACCGGCGCAGGCCTTAAGCAGCACGCCATGCAACTCGCCGCGATGGACCACGGCATAGGGGTTGCCGAACCGCGTGCGGAACGGCTCGTCGAGGGGAATGGCGGTGATCCGCTCGTCGGCGATCGCATCCATCAGGATCAGATGGTCGATGTAGACCGCACGCGCCCGCGCTTCGGGCCCGACACCGAGTGCATCGAAGGCGTGGAATGCATTCGGCCCGATCTGGATGCCCGCGCCGATCTCGCCCAGTTGGCTGGCCTGTTCGAGCACATGCACCTGCCGGCCGATGCGCGCCAGGCCGAGCGCCGCGCCAAGCCCGCCGATGCCGCCGCCGGCGATCAGGATCGGCCGTTCGTCTCTGCCCGTCATGTCAGTCCGCCGCCTCCGCTGCCTTCTTGGGCGCGCGCGAGGCGTCGTTGTTGAGCGCGACCAGTTTGGTCAGCAGCCCCATCAGCATCGCCTGTTCGTCCTCGCCGAGCGGCGCGAGAATCCGCTTCTGCGCCCGCTCCACCTTGGGCTCGACCGCCTTGAGCAGCGCCTTGCCGGCGGTCGTGATCTCGACCAGTTTCATCCGCCGGTCGGCGGCATTGGCCTGCCGGCGTGTCAGGCCCTTGCTTTCCAGCCGCTCCATCACGCCGCTGATCGTCGTGCGGTCGAAGGCGATCATCCCGGCGATCCGCGTCGCGTCGATGCCCGGATTGTCGCGGATCGCCACCAGCGCGGCATACTGCACCGGCGTCAGGTCATGCTCGCCGCATTCCTC
>CALCZO010000104.1 GCA_937903315.1 uncultured Alphaproteobacteria bacterium | reverse complement strand
TATTCGGTCAACGCCAAGCTGCTTGAGGGCATGCCGGCCGAGGCGGTTGAGGGCATCTTCACCATCGCCCCGTCGCCGGCCGAAGGCTCGGACGCGCACAAGCGTCTGGTCTCGATGATCGGCGTGGCCAATCCTGATCCCTACACGACGCAGGTCTACGACCAGATCAACCTGATCGTCATGGCCATCGCGATGGCCAAGGACGCCAGTGGCACGGCGATCCGCGATGCCGTGCGCAAGGTCAGCCAGGCGGCGGGCGGCGAGAAGGTGACCAATGCGCTCGACGGTCTGAAGGCGATCGCCGCCGGCAAGTCCGTCAATTTCGATGGTGCCTCCGGCCCCTGCGATTTCACCGATCTGGGTGACATCCTCGATTGCCGCTTCCGCTATGAGCAGGTGAAGGCCGGCAAGCTGACGCTGGTCAAGATCGCGTAATCGGCGGGGCAAGCGGATGTCGCCACTGTCTCAGGCGCTGATCAACGGAGTGATGACGGGGGCGCTGCTGGCGGTCCCCGCCATCGGCTTTTCAACGATCTTTGCCGTGCTGCGCTATCCGAGCTTTGCCATCGCCGCCTGGGTCACGCTCGGCGCCTTTGCCGGCTGGCTCGCCAACACCAAGGCAGGGCTGCCGGCCCTGCCGACGCTCATTGTCGCGTTCCTCGCCGCCGGCCTGATCGGCGGACTGACCGAGGACCGTGCCCTGCGCCGACTGCGCCCCGCCGGGGCGCTGACCGTCGCCATTGCCTCGATCGGCCTCAACATCGTCATCGAGAACGTCATCCGCTTTGTCTATGGTAACGATCTGCGCGGCTTCGACCTGCCGCTCAAGCCCGACCTGCGCTTCGGCGGCATCCGCATCGGCCCGCAGCAGATCGAGAATTTCATCATGGCGCTCGCCATCATGGTCTCGATCTTCCTGTTCCTCAGGTTCACGCGCTTTGGCCGCGCGATGCGCGCCGTGGCCGACAATCCCGATCTCGCCCGCCTCAAGGGCATCGACCCCGGACGCATTGCGCTCGCCGCGCTGATGCTCGGCTGTGGCCTTGCCGGTGCCGGCGGCGTGCTGATCGGGCTTGACACCTCGATCGACCCGCTCACCGGGTTCCGTGTGCTGCTGTCGGTCTTCGCTGCTGCCGTGCTTGGCGGTCTCGGCTCGATTCCGGGCGCGGTCGCCGGGGCATTCGCCCTCGGCATCGCCGAAGAACTGGCACTGCTGGTGGCTCCTCCAACCTACCGCACCGGCGTCGGCTTCATCGCCATCCTCCTGATGCTGACCTTCCGCCCGCGCGGACTGCTCGGCGAAAAGGCGATGTGATGACGAGCTATCTCATCTTCACCCTGACCATCGGCGGCATCTATGCCCTGCTGGCGCTCAGCCTCAATCTTGTCTGGGGCTCGGCCGGCATGGTCAATCTCGGTCTTGCCGGGCTGTTCGGCGTCGGGGCCTATGCTTCCGCGCTGGCGACAGGAGCCGGCGCGCCGGTGCTGATCGGCTGGGCGGTGGCGGCGCTCGCCGGCGTGATCGCCGGGCTGATTGTCAACTTCGCCACGCTGAAGCTGCGCGACGACTATCTCGCCATTGTCACGCTCGGCTTTGCCGAAGTGGTGCGGCTGGTGGCACTCAACGAACGCTGGCTGACCAAGGGTGCTGACGGCATTTCCGGCATCCACGCGCCCTTCAAGGCCGCGCTCGGCCCGGCCGGGTTCAATCTTGCCTATCTCGCCCTTGTGACGGCAGTGGTCATCGTGGTCTGGCTGCTGCTCAACCGCCTCGATGCCTCGCCCTATGGCCGGACGCTGAAGGCGATCCGCGAGGATCAGGAACTCGCGCGCTTTGCCGGAAAACCGGTGCTGCGCTTCAAGTTTCAGGCGTTTGCACTGTCTGCGGCCATCGCTGCGCTCGCCGGCGCGCTCTATGCCCATTACCAGAGCTATGTCTCGCCTGATCACGTCCAGCCGCTGCTGACGATCTACATCTTCCTGGGCCTGACCGCCGGCGGTGTCGGCCGGCCGGCCGGCGCGGTATTCGGCGGCTATGCCGTGGTGCTGTTCATCGAGGCGACGCGCTTTGCCGCCGAGGTTGTTCCCGGTCTTCAGCCGGTGCAGGTCGCCGCCATCCGCGAAATGCTGATCGGCGCCGCGCTGATTGTGCTGCTGCATATCCGCCCTCAGGGGCTGCTTCCAGAAACCCACCCCAAAGCCCCGAGGTCCTGATGCCGCACGCGCTAGCCACCCTCACCGCCGCGCTGGAACAGCCGGGCCAGCCCGAGACGCTCTATCGTGCGCTGGACGCCGAGACCAAACGGCTCGTCGGCCACAGGCTGTTCACGCTGCTCTATGTCGACGGGCAGGAGGTGGCGCGGGTCTATTCCAACACCCCTGCCGCCTATCCGGTGTTCGGCCGCAAGCCGATGGGGCCGACGCCGTGGGGCGCGCATGTGCTGGAGGGGCGCAAGCCCTATCTCGGCCGCGACATGGCGGCGATCCGCTGGGCGTTCTTCGATCACGAGCTGATCGCCAGCCTCGGCTGCGGCTCGGTGATCAATATCCCGATCGTCTATGACGGGATGACGATCGGGACCATGAACCTGCTTGACGCCGAGCATCACTACACCGAGGCGGATGTGCCGAAGGTCGCCGCACTGGCGCCGGTCCTGATCCCCGCCTTCCTCATCGCCCGCAACCAAGCGTAAGGACCCCGTCATGGCTCTCACCCTGATCGCCAACGGCCGCATCGTTGACGGCACTGCCGACCGCCCCTCCGATCCGGTCCATGTCCTGATCGAGAACGACGTCATCCGCGAGGTCGGGCCGGCGGTGAAGGCCGACAGGGCGCGCGTCATCGATCTCAAGGGCCGCACGCTGATGCCCGGCCTGATCGATTGCCATGTCCATGTCGTGGCGACCCTCGCCAATCTCGGACAGAACGCAATGCTGCCCGATTCGCTGGTGGCGGCACGGGCCTTCGGCATCATGAACGCGATGCTCAACCGCGGTTTCACCACCGTGCGCGATGTCGGCGGTGCCGATCACGGGCTGGCGGTGGCGGCCGAGGAAGGACTGGTGCCGATGCCGCGCCTCGTCCGCTCGGGCAAGGCGCTGAGCCAGACCGGCGGCCATTGCGATTTCCGCGGCCGCTACGACGACACGCCGACGCCCAAGACCGGCCTCCGGCTCGGCGCGCTCGGCCGCATCTGCGACGGCCTCGACGAGGTGCGCCGCGCATCCCGCGAGGAGATCAAGGCCGGTGCCGATTTCATCAAGATCATGGCCAATGGCGGTGTCGCCTCGCCGACCGACCCGAT
>CALCZO010000103.1 GCA_937903315.1 uncultured Alphaproteobacteria bacterium | reverse complement strand
GCATCAGCCTCGGCATGAAGCAGCTGATGGGCGATCCGTGGGCCGGCATCGAGGCCAAGTATCCGATCGAGGCCAAGTTCAAGGGCCGCGTCACCAACATCACCGATTACGGCGCGTTCGTCGAGCTGGAGCCGGGGATCGAGGGCCTGATCCACGTCTCGGAAATGAGCTGGACCAAGAAGAACGTCCATCCCGGCAAGATCCTGTCCACGTCGCAGGAAGTCGAGGTTCAGGTGCTCGAGGTCGATTCCTCCAAGCGCCGCATCTCTCTCGGCCTCAAGCAGACGCTGGCCAATCCGTGGGATGCGTTCGTTGACAAGCATCCGATCGGCTCGGTTGTCGAAGGCGAGGTCAAGAACAAGACCGAATTCGGCCTGTTCATCGGCCTCGACGGCGATGTCGACGGCATGGTCCACCTCTCCGATCTCGACTGGAACCGTCCGGGCGAGCAGGTGATGGAGGAGTTCAAGAAGGGCGACGTCGTCAAGGCGGTCGTGCTCGATGTCGACGTCGACAAGGAGCGCATCAGCCTCGGCATCAAGCAGGTCGCCGGCGATCCCTTCGCCGACGCCGGCGAGATCCGCAAGGGTCAGGTCGTCACCTGCGAGATCACCGACGTCAAGGACGGCGGCCTCGAGGTCAAGCTGGTCGGCACCGACCTGTCGACCTTCATCAAGCGGTCGGAAATCGCCCGCGACCGTGGCGAGCAGCGTCCCGAGCGCTTCGCGGCCGGCGAGAAGGTTGACGCCCGCGTCATCCTGTTCGACCGCAAGGCGCGCAAGGTGCAGGTCTCGATCAAGGCCCTGGAAATGGCCGAAGAGAAGGAAGCCATGGCGCAGTACGGCTCGGCCGACTCCGGCGCCACCCTCGGCGACATTCTCGGCGCCGCGCTCAAGAAGGCCAAGTAAGGCCCCTTCAGCGCCAGACAGACGACAGAACCCCGGCGGAAACGCCGGGGTTTTTGTTTGTCCGCATCAAGCCGCCGGCGGTCGCGCCGCGTCAGGATTTCTTCAGGTTGCAGGTCAGCTTGCCGCCATAGAGCCTGCCCTCCTGCCAGCAGCCCGTCGTCCGGCATTCCGCCAGTTTGGGCGTGCAGTGATCGGAAACACAGTTCTTGTCATCTGGCAGGCGCTGCTTGCAGCGCTTGGCGCAGGATGACTGAAAGCCGCTGCATGATGATTGCGCGGATGCTCCGGGAGTGGCCAGCACCATGGCAAGCGCGGCAAGACCGGCGACAACGGCAGTGCGCATGTGATCCCTCTTGATCATGAACCGTTGCACGGAACGCTCAACGCTAGGCCGGACACAGGACGTTGCCAAGGTCCAAGCTCCGGCATGCAGGTCGGCAGCACTCAGCGGAACACCGTCACCTCGTCCAGCCGCTTCTTGTCGATCACCGGAACGGTGCAGCCGTCCGCCGGATAGCCGACCACCAGCAGGATCACCGGCTTTTCATTCTCCGGCCGGCCGCAGATCTCGTTCAGGAACGCCATCGGCGCCGGCGTATGGGTGAGGCTGGCCAGCCCCGCCTGATGGATCGCCGCAATCAGGAACCCGGTGGCGATACCGACCGATTCGGGCACGTAATAGTGCTTGATCTTCCTACCTTTTCCGTCGCGCCCCCAGCGCTGGGCGAAGATGGCGATCAGCCACGGCGCGGTCTCCAGAAACGGCTTTTCCCAGTCCGTGCCGAGATGTTCGAGCGCTTCGAGCCATTCCGCACCGGCCCGGCCGGCATAGAACGCCTTCTCTTCTTCTTCCGCAGCCAGACGGATCCGGCGTTTCACATCCGGGTTGTCGATGCAGACGAAGGTCCACGGCTGCTGGTTGGCGCCCGAAGGCGCTCCGGCCGCCGTCATCACCAGGTCCTCGATGATCGCGCGCGGCACCGGACGGGCCGAGAAGTCGCGCACGCTGCGGCGGGTTGCCAGCACCGCGCGGAGGCGAGCCGCCCGGTCGGCCACCTCGTCGATGCCCCGCGTCATGAAGTCGAGCGGCTGTGTCTGCGGTCCGGTCATGGTCATCCCCGAAAAAACGCCGCGACCGCACCGAGACAGTGGCATCTTGTGCGCCGGCGTTTTAGCCTCGCCAGCATGACAAACGCTCCCCGCCCGCTCAAGTCCGGCGACCATGTCTTTCTGGTCGATGGCTCGTCCTATATCTTCCGCGCCTATCACGCGCTGCCGCCGCTGACCCGCAAGGCCGACGGGCTGCCGGTCGGCGCCGTCTCGGGCTTTGCCAACATGCTCTGGCGGCTGATGCGCGAGACGGTGGCGGGCGAGAAGCCGACGCATCTGGCGGTGATCTTCGACTATTCGGCCCATACGTTCCGCAACGACATCTACGATCAGTACAAGGCGCACCGTCCTGATGCGCCAGAGGATCTGATCCCCCAGTTCGGGCTGGTCAAGGAGGCGACACGCGCTTTCGGAATCCCGGCCATCGAGCAGGAGGGGTTTGAGGCGGACGATCTCATCGCCACCTATGCGCGGATCGCGCGCGAGGCCGGGGCCACCGTCACCATCGTCGCCTCCGACAAGGATCTGATGCAGCTCGTCGGCAACGGCGTGACGCTGTACGACACGATGAAGGACAAGCGCATCGATGTCGCCGAGGTGATCGAGAAGTTCGGCGTTCCGCCGGAAAAGGTCGTGGATGTTCAGGCGCTGGCCGGCGATTCAGTTGACAATGTCCCCGGCGTTCCGGGCATCGGGCTGAAGACCGCCGCCCAGCTCATCACCGAATACGGTGATGTCGAGACGCTGCTCGCCCGCGCCGGCGAGATCAAGCAACCCAAACGCCGCGAGGCACTGATCGACAACGCCGAAAAGGCGCGCATTTCCAAACGGCTGGTGATCCTTGACGCGCATGTGCCGCTGACCGCCCCGATCGAAGGGCTGGCGGTGGGCGAGCCCGATGCGGCCCGGCTGATCGCGTTCCTGAAGGCCATGGATTTCAACACCCTGACCCGCCGTGTCGCCGATGCGGCGGGGCTTGCTGCGGCCACCATCGAGTCCGATCCGCGCTTTGCCGGCGAGGGCGCGTGGATGGGCAAGCGGGGCCTTGGCGATGCGCCCAGGGTCGCCCCGCCGGTCCCCGCCACGGCGTCCGTGACGGGAGCACCCGAGACGCAAACCGCCGCCGCCGGAACGCTTGCGGCCTTTGCCGAAGGCCGGCAGGCCGCCATCCGGTCCATCGCCTTCGACACCAGCGCCTATGAGACCGTGACGACGCCCGAGCGGCTCAGGCACTGGGTGGCGATGGCGCGCGAGGCCGGCGTCGTCGCCTTCGATACCGAGACGACGTCGCTCGATCCGATGCAGGCGGAACTGGTCGGCTTCTCGCTGGCGGTGCGCCCGGGCCTTGCCTGCTACGTCCCGCTCAACCACCGGACGAGCGGGGGCGGCGACCTGTTCGGCGGCGGCGAGCGCATCACCGGGCAGATGGAGACCCGCGAGGCGCTGGCGATCCTCGGTGACCTGCTCGGCGAACCGGCGGTGCTCAAGATCGGACAGAACCTGAAATACGACGAACTCGTGATGCTCGAACACGGCCTCGCGATCCGTTCGGCGGACGACACGATGCTGATGTCCTACGTGCTTGACGCGGGCAAGAACGGTCACGGCATGGACGAACTGTCCACCCTCCATCTTGGCCATACGCCGATCGCCTTCAAGGACGTGGCCGGCTCGGGCAAGGGCGGTGTCACCTTCGACCGGGTCGCCATCGACAAGGCGACCGCCTATGCCGCCGAGGATGCCGATGTGACGCTGCGGCTGTGGCTGGTACTCAAGCCGCGCCTTGCCGCCGAGGGGATGGCCAGCGTCTACGAGACGCTGGAGCGCGGCATGCCTGCCGTGCTGGCGCGGATGGAGCGGGCCGGCATCTCGATCGACCGGCAGATGCTGTCGCGGCTGTCGGGCGATCTGGCGCAGGGCATGGCGCGGCTGGAGGCGGAAATCCACACGCTGGCCGGTGAGAGTTTCAATCTCGGCTCGCCCAAGCAGCTTGGCGATATCCTGTTCGGCAAGCTCGGCCTGCCGGCACCCAAGAAGACCGCCACCGGCGCGCTGTCGACCGGGGCGCAGGTGCTGGAGGAACTGGCCGAACAGGGCCACGACCTGCCGCGCCGCATTCTCGACTGGCGGCAATTGTCGAAGCTCAAATCGACCTACACCGACGCACTGCCGACCTATGTCAACCCGCGCACGGCCCGCGTCCATACTTCGTTCGCGCTGGCCGCGACGACGACCGGGCGGCTGTCCTCGTCGGAGCCGAATGTGCAGAACATTCCGGTGCGCACGGAGGAAGGACGGAAGATCCGCCGCGCCTTTATCGCCGCGCCCGGCAACAGGCTCGTCTCGGCCGACTACAGCCAGATCGAACTGAGGCTGCTCGCCCATATCGCCGATATTCCGCAGCTCAAACAGGCCTTCGCCGACGGCATCGACATCCACGCGATGACGGCGAGCGAGATGTTCGGCGTGCCGGTCGCGGGCATGCCATCCGACGTGCGGCGGCGGGCGAAAGCGATCAACTTCGGCATCATCTACGGCATTTCCGCCTTCGGCCTCGCCAATCAGCTCGGCATCGGGCGCGAGGAGGCCGGGGCCTATATCCGCACCTATTTCGAGCGGTTTCCCGGCATCCGCGATTACATGGAGGCGACCAAGGCCGCCGTGCGGCGCGACGGGTTCGTCACCACCATTTTCGGGCGCAAGTGCCATTACCCCAACATCGGCTCGAAGAACGCGGCCGAACGGGCATTCAACGAGCGGGCGGCGATCAATGCGCCGATCCAGGGCTCGGCCGCCGACATCATCCGCCGGGCGATGCAGCGGATGGAATCGGCGCTGGCCGGAGCCGGGTCATCGGCGCGGATGCTGATGCAGGTGCACGACGAACTGGTGTTCGAGATGCCCGAAAGCGAGGTGGAGCGCGCCATCCCGGTGATCCGCCGGGTGATGGTCGATGCCCCCCTGCCCGCCCGGCCGCTCACCGTGCCGCTGGTTGTCGATGCCCGCGCGGCCCAGAACTGGGACGAGGCGCATTAGGCAGTCTACCGCTCACGCCGCCAGCCGGCCCATCACTGCCATCGGCGCGATGGTAACCGGCTCGCCGGCCCGTGCGATCAGCACCGAGCCCTGCGGAATCGGGGTCCAGCAGCCGGGCGCCTCATCGTAGGGTTCGGAGACCACGCAGAGATTGTCGGTGCCGTCCTTGCGCCAGTACAGCGTCGGCGCTCTCGCGTCACAGGCCCAGCGGAAGGCATAGAGATTGCGGCCATCGGTCAGCGCGGAGGTGAAGCGCAGCGCCTCGCACACGCCGGAGGCCTGCATCAGCGCCTTGACCTCGGCCAGAACGGAGGCGATGGCGGCCACGGGGTCATCGCCCTCCATCCGCGACAGGGCGGCGAGAAAGATGGCTTCGGAATCGGTCGATCCCTGCCGTCCGGAATAGAAATCGTCCGGGATCAGGTTCTCGATCCGGCGGCGCAGGCCGGCATAGGCACCGACCTGCCCGTTGTGCATGAACATCCACTTGCCATGGGTGTAGGGATGGCAATTGGCGCGGGTGGTCGCGGTGCCGGTGGCGGCGCGGACGTGGGCGAAGAACAGGTGTGAACGAACCTGCGAGCAGATCGAGCGCAGGTTCTCATCCGACCATGCCGGGCGGATTTCGCGGTACAGCCCCGGCTCGTCGCGCTCGCCATACCAGCCGAGGCCGAAGCCGTCGCCGTTGGTCTGGGTCTTGCCCTCGGTGGCGTGCAGCGACTGATGCACCAGCGAATGGCCGGGCTTGACGACCACGTCCTCGATCAGGACCGGGTGACCCCGGTAGGCAATCCAGCGGCACATGGCGCTCGTCCGGCAAATCGTTGTACCGGTGATGTTAGCCGGGCGCGCAAATTGCGCAACGATGCCGCGACGATCCCTTGCGACTATTTCTTGAAAGTGCAGGAAAAGTCGATTTTCGCGAGCTTGCGCGTCTTGCCGATCTTCGCCTCGACCTCAAGCGGATCGCAAGTGGCGTTGTCGATGATCAGCGCCTTGTGGGCAAGACCGGTGTCGCCGAAGATAAAGCCGCCGTAGACGCGGTTGAGCACGATGCGGGTGCCGGCCTTGGTCGCCTGCGTCACCTTCACCTGGGCCAGATCGCGGGCCAGCTTGTCGGAGGCGCGGGAATTCTTCGTCCCTTCGAAGACCAGCGTGATCAGCACGGCGTCAGCGGGTTCGCCGGCCTCGCCCTCGCCCAGCACCGTGTTGACGAACGCCTTCTTCGTGCCGACGAGATTCTCGGACAGCGTGCCGCTCTTTTCCAGAAAGAGCTGGATTTTCATATCTTTCAGCCCGATCGGCCCGGAGACACCCTCTTCCTTGGCCGGCTCGGCAGCCTTGGGGCGCGCCTTCTGCGCCATGGCCGGTCCCGTCAGGGCAAGCGCTGTCACCAACGCCGCAATGGTCCGATTCATATCCACTATCCCTCACCATGACGGCGCAGCCGGCCTGCAGCCCGCACCTCATCAAGCCCCACACCGCCATACCGCCCAGCCGACGCAGGAGCAATCTCTTTTTCTCTCTTTGAGCATTGAAATGCGTCATCGCCGCCGCTTGACCCTGCCGGCCCGGTCCTTACAGTTGCCGGCAACAAGAAGGTTCGGGAGGATCGAGGATGGGACTGGGTGGTCTGGGCCGCCGGGCGTTGTTTGCGTCCATTTTTGCAGCTGTGACCGGTCCGGCGTTTGCCGCCGAAGGTCTTGACGGGCGGGCACTGAGTTTTTCCTGGTCCATTCCGTTCATCGGCCTGCTGCTGACCATGGCGCTGGCGCCGCTGTTCATCCACCGGACGTGGGAACATCACTACGGCAAGATCGCCGCCGGCTGGTCGCTGCTGGTGCTGGTGCCGATGGCGCTGATGCTCGGCTTCGGGCTGACCATCGAGGCGTTCCTGCATGCGATGCTGGTCGAATACATGTCGTTCATCATCCTGCTGTTCACGCTGTACACGGTCGCGGGTGGCATTCTGGTGACCGGCAACCTGCACGGCACGCCATGGGTCAACGGCATCATCCTCGTCATCGGCACGGTGCTGGCGAGTTTTGTCGGCACAACCGGCGCCTCGATGATCATGATCCGCCCGCTGATCCGTGCCAACGACAACCGGCGGCTCAACGTCCATGTCGTGATCTTCTTCATCTTCCTTGTCTCGAACGTCGGCGGCTCGCTGACCCCGCTGGGCGACCCGCCGCTGTTCGTCGGCTTCCTGCGCGGTGTCGATTTCTTCTGGACCACCAAGGCGCTGCTGGTGCCGATGCTGGTGACGGCCGCGATCCTGCTGGCGATGTTCCTGATCATCGACGGGTTCATCTACTGGTCGGAAGAAACGCTGCCGACCCTGCCGGACAAGACGCCTGACAGCCGCATCCGCATCTTCGGCAAGATCAATTTCCTGCTGATGGCCGGCGTCATCGCCGCCATCCTGATGTCGGCGACGTGGAAGTCAGGCATCACCATTCCCATTCCCGGCGCGCCGCTGCCGCTGGAAGGGGTGGTGCGCGACGTGCTGCTGCTGGTCATCGCCGGGCTGTCGCTGAAGCTGACGCCGAAGCAGGTGCGCGCCGGCAACGAATTCACCTGGGG
>CALCZO010000102.1 GCA_937903315.1 uncultured Alphaproteobacteria bacterium | reverse complement strand
TGTTCCAGAAGCCTGTGATGCTCCGCCGCTCGGCTCGCGCCAACATCCGCCATGCCCTTTGGGCCAGCCCGCTTCGCGACGAGGCGGATCAGCGAACGGCAACAGCGCTCGAGCGTTTCGGCCTGACCCATCTGGCCGAACATCCGGCGCGCCTGCTTTCGGGCGGTGAACAGCAGCGGCTGGCGATCGCCCGCGCCTCGGCGCTCACGCCGGAATGTCTGTTCCTTGACGAGCCCTGCTCGCAGCTCGATCCCGGCGCCACACACCGGATTGAGCAGATGATCGCGGCGCTGGCCGCCGACGGGGTGACGATCGTGATGAGCACTCACGACCTCGGACAGGCCCGGCGTCTGGGGCACCGCGTCCTGTTCCTGCACCGGGGCCAACTGATCGAGGACGCCCCGGCCGAACGGTTTTTCGCCGGCCCGGCGACCGAGGCCGCCCGCGCCTTTCTCTCCGGCACTCTCTACTGGTAACGCACACAAGCAGAAGGACCATCAGACATGCCCATGAAATCCTTGATTCTCGCACTGGCCACGACCCTCACACTGTCCGGCGCCGTCATGGCCCAGACACCGCAACCGTCGCCGGACAAGAAAGCCATCGTCGTCTCGTCCACCACGTCAACCACGGATTCGGGACTGTTCGGCCATCTTCTGCCCCGTTTCTCGGCGAAGACGGGAATCGAGGTGCGCGTCGTCTCGCAAGGCACTGGCCAGGCACTCGATACAGGACGGCGCGGCGATGCCGATGTGGTGTTCGTCCATGCCAAGTCGCAGGAGGACAAGTTCGTTGCCGACGGGTTTGGCGTCGCGCGCAAACCGGTCATGTACAATGATTTTGTTCTGATCGGACCCAAATCCGACCCGGCCGGGATCAAGGGCTCGAAGGATGTCGCGGCCGCGCTGAAGGCGATCCGCGACAAGCAGGCGCCGTTCGTCTCGCGCGGCGACAAGTCCGGCACCCATTCGGCAGAGCTCAAGCTGTGGGAGGTCGCAGGCATCGCGATCGCCACCGGCAAGGGCCCCTGGTATCGCGAGATCGGCCAGGGCATGGGCGCAGCGCTCAACACCGCCAGTGCGATGAACGGCTATGTCCTGTCGGACCGCGCGACCTGGATCAACTTCAAGAACCGGGGCGATCTTGCCATCGTCGTCGAGGGCGACAAGCGTCTGTTCAACCAGTACGGCGTGATCCTCGTCAACCCGGCCAAACATGCCCATGTCCGCAAGGCCGAGGGACAGGCGTTCATCGACTGGCTGACCGCGCCAGAAGGGCAGAAAGCCATTGCTGACTACAAGATCAACGGCGAGCAGCTGTTCTTCCCCAACGCCGATGTGCCGGGCGCCTGAGCGCGCCCGCACGACCCGTCAGACAGGCGCCGGCGGCCGCGTCGTGCCGCCGGCCAGCAACTCGGTCGGCAACGCCATGCAGGGTTCGACCCGCGCGCCCTTGATGCGCGCCACCAGCGCACGTGCGCCATCCGCCCCCATCTTCTTGCGCGGGGTGATGATCGTGGTGATCGGGCGACCGAGCACCCCGTTGATCTCGAGCCCGTTGAACCCCGCAATCCCGATCTCGTCCGGCACGGCAAGGCCCCGCTGCGTGCAGGCCGAGAAACCGCCGAAGGCGAGGTGATCGTTCAGATAGCAGATGACATCGGGGCGCGCGCCGGTCCTGTCGAGCAGTCTCTGGGTGCCGGTCCATCCTGCCTCGAACGCAGCACGCCGATCGACCCGCTCGACCACCATGTCCGCCGCTCCGGCAACCCGGAAGACCGCGCACAGCCCGGCCAGCCGCTTGTCGGCGCGCGGGTCGCGCCCTTCGGGCACGCCGACAAACGCCGGCGCACGATAGCCGGCAGCAACCAGATGCGTTCCCAGCCGCATGCCCGCAGCCTGATGATCGACCCCGACGCAGACATCGATCGGATCGTCGCGAACATCCCAGATTTCCAGCGTCGGAATCCGCACCTCCCGCAGGCGCCGGCGCAGGGCATCCGAATGGTCGACCCCGCTCAGCACCACCCCCGCCGCATTCCAGTCAAGCATCCGCTCGACCCAGGCTGCCTCGCGCGCAGGATCATAATCGGTCGTATCAATCACGGTGTCGAACCCGGCATGATCGAAGGTCGCCCGCATGCCATCGAGAATTTCAGGAAAGACATCACTGAACAGCGTCGGCAGAGAGATGCCGATCAGCGTCGAATGGGCCGTGGCCAGCGATCGCGCGTTGCGGTTTGGTCGGTAGCCGAGACGCTTGGCCGCCTTGACAACCGCCGCCCGTGTTTCATCCGAGACGCCCTCGACGCCCCGCAAGGCCCGCGACACGCTCATCATGCTGAGCCCGAGCGCAGCGCCGATCTCCTTGATGCCAACGCCTGTCTTACGGCTCACGGGCGCTCCATTATCGTGCATCGCCAACGGTTTGGGCTTTCATTGACGTTAGCGCTAACGTCGTTTTCCGCCAAGCCCCGTTAACTTTTCCCCGCCCCTGCGACATTCTGGCGCAAAACAAGGCAATAAGGGGAGAGACGGTGCCGGAAATCGTCTTCGACAAGGTGGAAAAGCGCTATGGGGCCGTCCAGGTTCTCAAGCCGCTTGATCTCACGCTCAGGGATGGCGAATTCACCGTGCTCGTCGGTCCGTCCGGCTGTGGCAAATCGACCACCTTGCGCATTCTGGCTGGACTGGAAACGCTGTCGGGCGGCGAAATTTATTTCAACGGCCTGCCGGTGAGCCGCCTTGATCCGAAAGACCGCGACATTGCGATGGTGTTTCAGGACTACGCGCTCTATCCGCACATGAACATTGCCCGCAACATGTCGTTCGCGCTGCGGCTCCAGCGGCGGCCGAAGGCGGAAATCGATGCCCGCATCAGGACCGTGGCCGAGATGCTGAACATCGGCCACCTGCTGGAGCGCAAGCCGGCCGAACTGTCCGGCGGCCAGCGCCAGCGCGTCGCGATGGGACGGGCGCTGGTGCGCGATGCCTCGACATTCCTGTTCGACGAGCCGCTGTCCAATCTCGACGCCAAGCTGCGGGCGAGGATGCGGACCGAACTGGCCGAACTGCGCCAGCGCATCGCCCGCAACATGGTCTATGTCACCCACGACCAGATCGAGGCGATGACGCTCGGCGACCGCATCGTCGTCATGCATGATGGCGTCATCCAGCAGCAGGGCACGCCGCAGGAGCTGTTCGAACAGCCGGTCAACCGGTTCGTCGCCGGGTTCATCGGCAGTCCGACGATGAATTTCCTCACCGCCGAGGTGGTGGGCGAGGGCGACGGGCTGGCGGTGACCGGCAAGGGCTTCCGTCTGCCGCTCGATGCGGCAACCGCCCGGCGGCTCGGCGCGACCGGGCGGCGACCGGTGACGGTGGGCATCCGTCCGACCGCCTTCGTGCCGGCGCATGCCGATGCGGCCCCGCTCGATCTCAAGGTCATCGTCGCCGAATACCTCGGTGCCAGCGCGGTGCTGGCCACGCTGTGCGGCGGAACGGAAGTACTGGTGGAAACCACGGCGACGCCGCTGCCCCGTCCGGGGGATGTGGTGCGGTTCGGCGTTCCTGCCGGCGCGATCATGATTTTCGACAACGACAACGGTCAGCGCCTTTAGGCGCGATTCAGGGAGGACCACATGCTCAGACTGATGCAATCGGCCGCGCTTTCCGCCGGCCTGCTCGCAGGCGTCGCCTTCGGCGCACTTGCCGGCCCCTACGATGCGCACAAGGGAAAGACGCTGGTCGTCAACTTCCCCGCCCATCCCCATTACAACGCGGTGATGAAGGTTCTGCCCGAATTCACCAAGGAAACGGGCATCAAGGTCGAGGTCGATCAGCTCGAATACCTCAAGATGCGCGAGAAGCAGACGCTGGAACTGACCAAGGCCAAGGGCGACTATGATCTGATCTCGTATGTCGTGTTCTCGAAGGCCGATTACGTGTTTGCCGACCAGCTTGAGAACCTCGCCCGGTTCTTCATGAACCCGCTGCTCGCCGACCCGGCCTATGACGCGGCCGACATCATTCCCGGCTACATGCAGAACATCGGCGTCGCCGGCGGCGAGAAGGGCTACCTGCCCGGCCCGACCGGTTCGCTGTTTGGCATTCCGTTCGGGGCCGAAACCTCGATCCTCGGCTATCGCAAGGACATCTTCGACAAGCACAAGCTGAAGGTGCCGGAAACCTACGACGAGATGCTCGATCTGGCCTGCCGCATTCCCAAGCTGGAACCGGGCATGGGCGGTCTTGCATCGCGCGCGGCCTCCGGCCAGCACGCGGCGCACGCCTATCTGCTGCATCTCGCCCCGCTCGGCGGGCGCGTGTTCGACAGCCAGTGGAACCCGATCATCAACAACGAGGCCGGCATCAAGGCCGCGCAGGCGCTGAAGACCATCGTCGACTGCGGGCCGGAAGGCGCCAAGACCTTCGGCTTTGCCGAAGCGGGCGCGGCCTTCCTGCAGGGCAAGACCGCGATGTTCCTCGATTCGACGGTGTTTGCCGGTCAGGTCGATGACCCGACGAAGTCCAAGATCGCCGGCAAGGTCGGCTGGGCGATGCATCCCAAGGGCGTCCGCCATGGATCGCAGACCGGCGGCTTCGGCATCGCGATCCCGAAGAACGCCAAGAACAAGGATGCGGCCTTCCTGCTGATGCAGTGGCTGACCTCGAAGAAGGCCGACAAGCTCGTCGCGCTTCAGGGCGGCAACCCGATCCGCTTCTCGACCCATGCGGACGGCGATGTGAACGCAAGGTTCCCCTACATGAAAACCTTCGGCGAAGCCCTCAAGCATGCCGATCCCGACTGGCGCCCGATCATCCCGGCCTGGGGCAAGATCAACGCCGATCTTGGCACCACGATGTCGAAGGTCCTGACCGAGAACCTCGACATCAAGCAGGCGATGGACGGGTTGGCGAGCCGCACGAAAGCGGTGATGAAGGAAGCCGGCTACGACACCTTCAAGCCGTAAGGACCATGGGCGGGCGGCTCCGGCACGCCCGCCTCACCTGCCGCAAGGCCAACGCCAGCGCCCGGGACAGGCCATGACGATTGCCAACACCAGCCGCCTGACGCCCTACCTGTTTCTGGCCCCGAGCCTGACAGTGCTGGGCCTCGCGCTGCTCTATCCCGTCGGCTACATGGTCTACGCCAGTTTTCTCAACTGGAATCCGAGCCAGCATATCGGCCAGGCCGAATGGGTCGGCCTGCGCAACTACCTGTTCCTGATCAACGACCCGAGCTTTCGCGAATCGCTGTTTGTGACGCTGAAGTTCGCCGCTGCGGTGGTGAGCATCGAGATGATCCTCGGTGTCGGCCTTGCCCTGCTGCTCGACAGGCAGTTGCGCGGCATGACGCTGCTGCGCACCCTGTTCATCCTGCCGATGATGATCGCCCCGATCGTCGTCGGCCTGATGTGGCGCTACCTTTACCATCCGACCGTCGGACCGCTGAACCGGTCGCTCTCCGCACTGGGGATGGAAACGGTGCCATGGCTGTCCGACTCAGGCTGGGCGCTGGTCTCGATCGTCATCGCCGACATCTGGCAATGGACGCCTTTCATCTTCATCCTCGCGCTGGCCGCGCTGCAATCGCTGCCCAAATCGGTGATGGAGGCGGCACGGATCGACGGCGCCACCGGCTGGCAGCAGATCTGGCACATCAAACTGCCGCTGATGCTGCCTGTGCTGATCGTCACCTGCCTGCTCAGGCTGATCGATGCGTTCAAGGTGCTTGAGGTGGTGCTGGTGCTGACCAATGGCGGGCCGGGCCTGTCGACCGAAATCCTGTCGCTGCGGATTGCCCGGACGGCCAGTGAGTTCCGCGAACTGGGCAAGGCGGCGGCCATGTCCAACCTGCTGCTGCTGGGACTGATGGTGTTGACGGCAGCAATGTTCGCCTATTCGAAATGGATGGAAACCCGCGCGGCGCGGCTGCGCAAGGCGGCGGAGGCAGACGCGGCATGAACGATTCCCGCACCCCGGCCCAGCATCCGGGCTTCTACGCGCTCCTGGTGCTGCTGGTCGTCATGTCCGTCGGCCCGATCGTGCTGATGCTGGTCACCTCGCTGCGGCTCAACGTCGAGATCATGAGCGACACCTCGAGCCTCATTTTCGTGCCGACGCTGCGCAACTACGAACAGGTGCTGTGCGACGTCCTGTGGTACGAGCCGAAGGGCATCGACAGTTGCGACCCGACCTTCGCGCGCGCTCTGGGCAATTCGCTGTTCATCGCCACCATCGCCACCGTCATCACCCTCGTGATCGGCTGCATGGCGGCCTATGCCATCGTCCGCTTCCGCTTTGTCGGGCGCGACGGGCTGACGCTGGCAACGCTGATGCTGCGGATGGTGCCGCCGGCGGTCCTGCTGGTTCCGGTGTTCGGCATCTGGACGTTTCAGTTCTGCATCGGCGACCAATGCGCGGCCGGCACGCACTGGGGCATTATCCTGATCTATGTCGCGATGAACCTGCCGTTCGTGATCTGGATCCTGCAGAGTTTCATCGTCCAGGTGCCGATCCAGCTTGAAGAAGCTGCCCGCATGGACGGGGCCGGACCGTTCCGCACCTTCTTCCTGATTGTCCTGCCGCTGATCCGGCCGGGGCTGGCGGCCGCCGCGATCTTCACCTTCCGCATCGCCTGGAACGAGTTCCTGCTGGCCAATGCGCTGGCGGACCGCAAGACCCGCACGGTGCCGGTGACAATCGTCAACTCGTTGACCGAATACAACATCGACTGGGGCGTGATCATGGCGACGGGCATGTTGCTGGCCATCCCGCCGATCCTGTTCACATTGCTGGCCTCGCGCCAGATCATCACCGGAATGACAGCCGGTGCGGTCAAGGGGTAGGGTGTGCTGGACTGGCTACTGGCCCCGATCGATCCGGCTCGCGTCCATGTGATTCCCGAGGCACTGGCCTGGCATGCACGGCTGATGGTGGCGGCGTGGGGCATCCTCGTCCCGTGCGGCATCCTCGTCGCCCGCTTCCTCAAGCTGTGGCCGGGGCAGGCCTGGCCCGAGCGGCTCGATCATCCCGGATGGTGGCATCTGCATCGGCTGTTCCAGTACCTCGCGGGCCTGATGACGGTAGCCGGCCTCACGCTCGTCCTGACGCTGGACGGACGATCTGCAGCCGGCACGACGCACCGGTTGATCGGCTGGACGCTGGTGGGACTGGCCGCACTGCAATTCGCCGCTGCCTGGCTGCGCGGCAGCAAGGGCGGCCCGACGGCACCGGCACCGGACGGATCATGGCGCGGCGACCACTACGACATGACGCCCCGTCGTATCGCCTTCGAGTACCTCCACAAGTTCGGCGGCTATGCGGCAGCGTTCGTTGCGATGTCGGCAATCCTGACCGGCCTCTGGCAGGCCAATGGCCCACGCTGGATGTGGATTGTGCTTGGTCTCTGGTGGGCGCTTTGCACGATCAGCTTCGTCATCATGCAGCGGCGCGGCATGGCGTTCGACACCTATCAGGCCCATTGGGGCAGCGATACGCTCCATCCCGGCAACCGGCGGCGGCCGGTCGGGTTCGGCATCCGCCGCGTACCGCCCACAACCCTGCCGTGATGCGGCACCGGTAAGCAAGACCGGTCGTTGCGGTTGCCGCTGTGGCGGCAAGATGTTAGCGTTCCGTTAACACTTCGAGGGGCTGGCCAGAGCGTCACCAGAGCCCCGGCATGACCCGGGTTTGGCAATCGCGCTGAAGGAGCTTGGCCCCCCTCCATGGCATCCGTGACGACATCGGTCCGATCCATGATCCTGCTGGCTGCCGCCGTTCTGGCGCAGCCGGCAGCGCCTGTCGTTGCGTTTGATCTTTTCGATCCGTTCGGTGCGGGCAAGGCCCGGCCGCCGGCGCCTTCGGACACGACGCTTCCCTATACGCTCAGCATCACCGGTGCCGATGATGCGCTGACCGCAGCGGTGGCCGAGGCGTCGGTCCTCCAGCGCCTCGCGCACGAGCCCCCGCTTGATGGCCTCGATCTGGCTCGCCGTGCGGAAGCTGATCTGTCGCGCCTCACGGATGCCCTCTGGGGTCAGGGATATTACGCCGCGCGGGTCGCCATCTCGGTGGCCGGCGAACGCCTCGTGCTCGGCCAGAGCCACCACTTGACCGCAGCCGAAGCGGCCGAGCGGGCACGGGCTGCATCGCTTGTCCCGGTCACGATCATGATCGAGGCCGGGCCGCGGTACACGTTCATGCCCGTCCGTGTCAGCATCAGGCGCGCCGCAACCTTTGATGAAACGACGGATGTGCCGCCCGGCCTTTACGCCGATGTTGCGGGCGCACCCGCCGTCTCCTCAACGTTGATGGCTGCCGCTGGCCGGATCACGCACCACTACCGCCAGAACGGGCATCCCTATGCCACGATCGAGGATCCGGAACCGGTCATCGATCACCGGGCGCGGACGGTGGCGGTGACGCTGCTGGTCAAGCCCGGCCCCCGTGCCCGCATCGGTGCGCCGGTGATCAGCGGCGCGGAGGGGGTCGAGACACGCGTCATCCGGTCGTTCATCTACACCGACCACGACGTGATGTTCTCGCCCGAGCGGATGAGCGACATCCGCCGGTCGGTCGCCCGCATCGAGGCGGTGGGGTCCGTCCGTGTCCAGCCGGCCGACACACTCGCCGCCGATGGCAGTGTGCCGGTCAACGTCCAGATCACCGAGCGGCCGCGCAATGTACTGGGCGGCTCGGCGCGCTATGCCACCTCGGACGGGCCGGGTCTCAGTCTCTATTGGGCGGACCGCAACATGTTCGGCGGCGCCGAGCGGCTTCGCCTTGCCGGCGATCTGTTCTATCTGCCGCAGAGCTTCACGCAGACGGGCAGGAACGGCGCGGGCATCAACAATCTCGGCGGTCGGCTGGAGGCCAGTTTCCTCAAGCCGGCACTTGGCGGCACACGCCTCGACCTTCTGGCCGACGCTTCGGTGGCGCGCACCTCGACCGAGGCCTACATCAGCCGCCTGGCCAACATCACGACCGGCTTTCGCTACAGGCTCGCCGAAAAGACCTGGCTGCAGGCCGGGCTGCTGGGGGAAATCGGCAAGACGCAGGACAGTCTCGGCCGGCTCAACTACCGCATGATCGGCCTGCCGCTCTCAGGAAACTGGGACACCACCGACAGCGAACTTGACCCGACCGGTGGATTTCGCGTGTCGGGATCGGTCATGCCTGCCTATGGCGCGGGCGACATCGGACGCTGGCTTGTCGTCTCGCGCCTGCAGGCATCGGCCTATCATGCCATCGATGAGCAGGCCAGGATCGTGCTGGCTGGCCGGATTGCGCTGGGCTCGGCAGCAGGCGGAGCGGTTCACGAAATCCCGGCCAACTGGCGCTTCTTTGCCGGCGGGGGCGGGTCGATTCGGGGCTATGACTATCGCTCGATCGGGCCGCGCGACCCGGGCGGGCGGCTGATCGGCGGGCGCAGCCTCTTCGAAGCGTCCGTGGAGGCCCGCTTCCGCGTCACCGAGACGATCGGCATCGTGCCGTTCGTCGATGCCGGCGCGGCGTTCGCCTCATCGATGCCCGATTTTGACGAAACCATCCGCTTCGGGGCCGGCATCGGCCTGCGCTACCATACCGCGATCGGCCCCATCCGGATCGATGTCGCGACGCCGCTCAACCGGCAGCGCAAGGAAAAGCCGGTCGCCTTCTATATCAGTCTCGGACAGGCCTTCTGATGCGCCGCGCCGTCCTCGCGCTCGGCCTCTTGATACTGTTCGCCGCATCCGGGCGGCAGGCCTTGGCCCAGAGCCAACCAGCCGAGGACCAGCAATCGATCCTGGCGAAGGTCATCTCCCGCGTCCTGTCGTCGCCCGAGGGCCTTGTGCGCATCGGTGCCATCGACGGCGCGCTCACGTCCGATGCCATGATCCGCGATATCGTGGTCTCGGACAGGGATGGGCCATGGCTGCGGATCGACCGCACCCGCATCATCTGGCGTCGCGCGGCGTTGCTGCTGCGCCGGCTGGAGGTTGACCGGCTGGACATCGGCCGCATCGAGGTGTTGCGCCGCCCTGCGGCCTCCGACGCACCGCAGTCGGCCGACGAACCGCTGGTGCCTGAACTGCCGGTCAAGCTCGAGATCAAGGCCCTGACCGTCCAGGAACTGGTGCTTTCCGCCGAGGTTGCCGGGGCCGGGGCGCGTCTTTCCATCACGGGCCGGGCCAGTCTCGGCAAGCCTGCCGATGGGTTGGACGCGGAACTGACCGCGCGCCGGCTCGATGCCGAGGGCGAAAGCCGCATCCTCGTCAAGTTCGTCCCGAAGGGCGAACTGCTCGATCTTGTCGTGGGCCATCGCGAGGCTGCGGGCGGACTGATTGGCCATCTGATCGACATCCCCGACCGACCGCCGGTCGTCCTTGATCTCAAGGGGCAAGGACCGCTCGACAGCTGGAACGCGGACCTCGCGTTCGCGGCGGGAACGGTTGCCAGCGCTCGCGGCACGGCCCGCATTCTCAAGGCCGACCGGGGGCGGCGCGCCGATCTCGACCTGTCCGGCAATCTCGAAGGCCTGTTGCCGCCGCTGGCTGCGACGATCTTTGCCGGGACGACGCGCGTCAGCGGTCAGGTCGATCTTGCCGACGCTGGCGGCATGACGCTGCATGGTCTGAGCCTCGCCTCGTCACAAGCGGAAGTGACGCTCAAGGGAACGCTCAGTGCCGACGATGTCCTCGCCATGCGGCTTGAGGCGCGCGCGCTGCCGCGGAACGACCGGTCCGATACGCGCATCGCAGCGCTGCGGACCTTGACGATGGCCGCTGACGTGACGGGGCCAATGTCCTCGCCCGTGATCAAAGGCAGGCTTGAAACAGAGATCAGTCGCCTCGATGCCTTTTCGAAGGATCTCGGCCAGAAGGTCAGCGGCACGGCCCGAGTGATTGCCGACGTCTCCGGAACGCCGCTCGACCGGATGGTGGATGCCAGCCTGACGTTGACGGCCAGCAACCTCGGCTTTGCCAACCATCACCTTGCGACACTGATCGGCGCACAGGCCGTGGTCTCAGCGACGGCATCGATGCGCGGCGAGCGCATCAGTCTCGCCCCGTTGACGGTGAAGTCCCGCCGTATCGACATCGGGGCACGCGGCGCGCTGGACCGGCAGGATGGCCGCGCCAGCGGCACGGCGACACTTGCCGGCAAGCTCGATGGACGACCGCTGACGGGAGAGATGCGTTTCGCCACCGCGCCGGATGGCGCGCTTGAGATCCCGTCCTTTACCCTGAAGCTCGCGGGCGCGCAGCTCGCTGGCAGCCTTGCAAGTGCGGCCAAGGGGATCCTGACCGGCTCTGTGCGCGCCAATATCCCCGATCTCTCCCATCTCGGCGGATCGATCGGCGTCCCGCTGCGCGGCGCGCTGACGCTTGATGCAACCCTCAGCGGGGCTGGCGGGCGGCAGCAGGCGGACATCAAGACCAGAGGCCGCAACCTGTCGGCATCCGGTGTCCGACTGGCCTCGTTCGACGCAACGGCACGGCTCAACGGTGAACTGACCCGGCCGAACGGCGCTTTCACGGCGACCATTGCCGGCATCCAGCATCAGGACCTTCAGCGGACCGGTGTGGCGCGCCTCGATGTACGCACGAGCGGGCAACTCGCCAGCGATCACGCCCTCGTGCAGGCCGACATCAAGGGCGGCCCTTCCCTTGCCCTGAAGGCGGCAGGCGCCCTGCCGTTTGGTCCGGCAGGCAAACTGGACATCAAGGTGACGGGCAGCGCCGACGCCGCGCTGGCCAACGCGCAATTGTCCGGCGGCGTCCAGCGCGTGACCGGAAAGATATCCATCGACGGCGCGGTACGCGGCACGGCAGGCCAGCCGCTGATCGAGGGCGGGGCCACCCTGTCGAACGGGACCTTTTCCGATCTCGTGCAGGGAATCCGTCTGACCGGCATGCGCGGCCGAATCGTCGGGGCGGGCTCCGCCCTCAGGATCGAAGGACTGACGGCCGCGACCCAGGGCGGCGGCACCATCAGCATCACCGGGACCGTGCAGGCTGATCCGGCACGGGGCATGCCGGCCGACCTGCGTGTAACAGGCACCAAGGCGAAACTGGTCGACAACGGCATTGTCGACCTCGTGGCGGGGCTAGATCTGGCTGTGACCGGTCCGCTTACCCAGGGACCGCGCGTCACCGGCCGGATCGATGTCATCTCGCTCGACGTGACGATCCCTGACAAATTGCCTGCCGATATCGCCCCTCTTGCCAACGCCCGGCATCTGTCGCCGCCCGAGGCGACGCGTGAACGGTTGCGGCTGGCAAGCCTGGAGACTGACCGCGATCGCAAACGCAAGTCAGGCATTGCCGGGACGACGCGCATGGCCATCGACATTCACGCGCCGAGCCATATTTTCGTCCGTGGTCGCGGCGTCGACGCGGAACTTGGCGGCGACATTTCGGTCTCCGGCAGCCCGCTCGCCCCGCGCGCCAATGGCGCTTTCGAGCTGCGGCGCGGGCGCATCAACATGCTGACCCAGCGGCTGGAATTTTCCCGCGGCAGGCTGACGTTCGCCGGCGACATTCTGCCCGAACTGGACTTCGTCGCTGCCACAACCGCGGGCGGGGTTACTGCCAAGGTGTCAGTCACCGGCCGTGCCGATGCACCGGCCTTTGCCCTGACGTCAGAACCGCAACTGCCGCCGGACGAAGTTCTGTCCCGACTGATGTTTGAGCGCGCTGTCGGTTCGCTGTCGCCGTTGCAGGCCGTCCAGCTCGCTCAGGCCGTTGCCCGCCTCACCGGCAGAGGCGGTCCCGATTTTCTCGACAAGACGCGTCAGGCCCTTGGCGTCGATACGCTGGATGTGAACGTCGGCAAGGATGGTCCGACGGTCGGCGCATCGCGCTATATCAGTCGCAACATCCGCCTCGGCATCAAGGCCGGTGCACAGCCTGACCAGAGTGGCGTGACCACGCATATCGATCTCGGCCGGCGCATCAGATTGCAGGGCGAGCAGACCATTGGCGGCAAGACCTCGATCGGCATCGGGGCCGAAATCGAATATTGAGCGATGCTGAGGCATCACGACTCCATG
>CALCZO010000101.1 GCA_937903315.1 uncultured Alphaproteobacteria bacterium | reverse complement strand
CGCCCATCGGGCTGGCGCTGACCTGTTCGTTCATCAGCCGCAGCACGGCGCTCTTGCGATCCTCGGCCGGGCCGGCCGGCCCCTTGCCAAGCAGCGACAGCGCCACATTCAGCAGCGCGGCGCTGCCGGTGGGCTTGACGAAGACGCTGGAATCCTCGGCCAGCTTGTCGCGTGCCATCGCACTTTCGAAAATCACCCGCGAGGTCGCCAGCCGCGCATGCATCGCCATCACCGCCATATCGGCAGCACCATCTGTCCGTCCGGTCCGACCGTTGCCGGGATCGACAAACACCGATGCCGCGCTGCGGTATTGCTCGGCGGTGAACTTGATCAGGGCAAATGCGCCAGCCAGCGGCAATGCAGCCGCCAGCACCATCGGCACGGACCGCCGCAGCAGGCGGCGCAGCACGCGCCCGGCCAACCCCTCGAACCGGACCGCAGGGCCGGCTGTATCGGCATCGCCGGCACCTGCGGCCGGCGCCTGGGGACGCTGCGCGCGGACTGGCGGGAGCGCGTCGCGCGGTTGCGAGGCATATCGAAGTACCATGGGTGCCCCCTTGCGGTTTGATCCTGCCACCATCCGGCGCAACCGGTTCGGGAGACGAGAATCAGCCATCGTGACCGATGATCGACCGGGACCCGTTTATGAATCGTTTACCATGACGGACCGGCGCGCAGCCCCGGCCGCGCGCCGGCGCACCGGTGGCATGGCCGCTGCACCTGACAGGCAGAACTGCTCAACAGGTGACCCATGGTGCATCACGCCGAAACATTCACGGTCGACTCGCTGTCCCGCAAATGGACACTCAGCCCGCCGCTGGTGACGATGGGCCGAATCGGGATCGAAACCGCGGCGGTATTTGTCATCGCCTATGTCGCCGGCGTTGCCTATCACCTCGCCGCCTTCGGTTCGCTGGCCTACACCAATCCGCAGGTCGATCTCGCCGCGACGTTCTCGGCGATCTTCATGCTGATCAGCTTTTTCCGCGACGACTACCGGGCCAGCCTGCATCTCGACCTGCGCAAATGCGCCCGCCGGCTGATCCAGGCCTTCGCCATCACGCTCGTCACCGTCATCGTCATCGCGTTCCTGACCAAGAGCAGCGACAGTTTCTCGCGCGGCTCGGTCGTTGTGTTCACGATACTCGGCCTGCCGGCGCTGATCGCGGCGCGCAGCGGGGTCAGTGCCATGCTGCGGCAGGCGACGCGGGCGGGCTGGGTCGCGTCGGGCCGGGTGATGATCGTCGGCTTCCGCGACGATCTCGACTGGGTGATGGCGACCGGTTCGCCGCAGACACAAGGGTATGACGTCATCGGCGTCGAGCAACTCGTCGAGCAGATGAGCGACGACCTCGATGCGCCGGGTGTCGGCATCGACCGCATCGTCGAAAAAGCACGCTTCCTGCATCCCGACACGATCCTGCTGGCGCTGCCGTGGTCGCGGGCCGACCTGATCGACCAGTGCGTGCGCGCCTTCATGAACCTGCCGGTGCGGGTGGAGCTGGCGCCCGAGCGCGTTCTCGAACGCTATTCCGAACTGCGGCTCGGCCGGCTCGGCTCGATGCTGACACTCAACGTGCTGCGTCCGCCGCTGGGCCATACCGGCCGGGCGGCCAAGCGGCTGATGGATATCGTGCTGTCGAGTCTCGCGCTGATCGTGCTCGCCCCGCTGTTCGCGGTCGTGGCGCTGATGATCCGGTTCGACAGCGAAGGGCCGGCGCTGTTCCGCCAGACGCGCTATGGCTTCAACCAGCGCCCGTTCAAGATCTGGAAGTTCCGCACCATGCGCACGCAGGATGACGGCCCGGTGGTGCGTCAGGCCTCGCGCGACGATGTCCGGATCACCCGCATCGGCAAGATCCTGCGCAAGTGGAACATCGACGAGCTGCCGCAGCTGATCAACGTGCTGACCGGTGACATGTCGCTGGTCGGCCCGCGTCCGCATGCGGTGGCGCACAACCGCATCTACGAGCGCAAGATCGATCTCTATGCCCGCCGCCACAACGTGCTGCCCGGCATCACCGGCTGGGCGCAGGTCAACGGTTTTCGCGGCGCAACCGACGATGCGGCCATGCAGGCCCGTGTCGACTACGACCTTTTCTATCTCGATAACTGGTCCTTAAGCTTCGACATCATCATTATGGCCATGACCGTCTTTTCCAAGCGCAGCTACAAGAACGCCTACTGACCATGCGCCCCATGCACCGCGTTGCGCATCAGGTTCCCTGGCGTCCGCTGCCGGCTCCCCCGCCGGCGCTGGACGACAGGGACGATGCGTTCATGACCGTGGTCTCGGGGCTGTTTGCCGCGCTGGTGTTCTTCCGCCTTTCCCTGACCGATCCGGTGATGAACCTGATCATCAACTACTCGGGCGACGGCGGCTCGCTGGTCGAGAAAATCCATCCCTGTACGCAAGGGGTGATCCTGCTGTTCCTGTTCACGCTGGTGCGCCGGCCGATCAGCCTGACGATGACCGAGACCGGCCTCGTGCGCCAGATGCTGGTGCTGATCGGCGTCATCCTGATGCTGGTGGTGATGATCCAGGTCGCCGGCCGGTCGATCGCCATGGGCTACCTGCTCGAAACCTACATCGGCGCCTGCATCTATGGCTTCCTGCTGCTGGCGCTGCCGGTCGAGAACCGGCGGCTGATCGGCAACACCGTACTGGTCTATATCGTGCTGTGTGCGGCCCTTGCGATCGTCGAGAAGGCCGCCTCGATCCGGCTGCTGCCCTATCCGTACGAGGAAATCTCGTTCCGCCCGACGGCGCTGACCTCGCATCCGCTGGCGATCGGTCTCAACAACGCGGGGGCGAGCGTGTTCATCCTCGCCACCCGCTGGCGACCGCTGATCAAGGCAGCGGCGCTGCTTGTCGTGGTGATGGGGACCTTCGCCTCGGGCGCGCGCACCGGCATGATCTTCACCGTGCTGTCGGTGCTGGCGGCGCTGGCGATCACCCGGATTCCGGCGGCAGGGGCCGACGAACGCTTGCGCATCCGGCTGCTGATCGGCGGCGGCATTCTCATCGGCGGCGCGTTCCTGATCGCGCTGGCCTCGGCCGCCGGCTTCCTCGAACGGTTCGAGGGCGGATATATCGACGAGAACGCCCATGCCCGCGTCGATGTCTACAAGGTGTTCGACTGGGTGAGCTGGAACGATATCCTGTTCGGTGCCGATCTGATTGCCATCAAGAAGCTGGTGTGGGAGCGGCTGGAACTGCTGATCGAGAGCTCGATCGTCATCTTCGTGTTCCAGTTCGGCCTGTTCGGCGCGGTCGCCTTTGCCGCCACGATCCTGTGGACGCTGTGGCGGCTTGCCTCGGCGGCGGACTGGCGCGCGGTCGTCGGCGCGGGATCGTGGTTCGCCACCGCGATGAGCAACGACACGATGTCGGGCAAGCACGCGCATATCACCATCATGGTGCTTTTGTTCCTTGCCTTCCGCACCAATGCCTATGATCACCTCGGCGCCCGTGTGCGCCCCGGCTGGGATGTCGCCAAATGACCGGTTTTTCCGCCCCCTCACGCCGCCAGGTTCTGGCTGGCATGGCGTGTCTCGCCGCAACGCCGCCGGCACGGGCAAGCGGGCCGAAGGCTCCGTTCCGCCGCGGCGTTTCCATCCACAACCTGATGAACTGGGGCGCGGTCGAGGACAAGGAGAAGGGCGTCTACCGCTGGCCGCCGTTCGGCTCCGTGCATCACCAGATCCAGCCGCAGCTCTACGCCGCGATCCCCGCCGCCGGCTTCGACTTCGTGCGCCTCACGCTTGATCCGGGCGTGTTCATGCAGCTGTCCGGCCCGCGCCGGGATGAACTGGACCAGCAGCTTGTCGCAAACATCCGCACGCTTCAGGCCCTGAAACTGGGCGTCGTGGTTGATTTCCATCCCAATTCGCAGGTCGCGGCCTATGCGCCGGAAAAGATCACCGAACGCGCCGATACGCCGCTGTTCCGCGACTATACCGAGATGCTGGAGCGCACGGCGCGGCTGCTCAACGGCTTCAGGGGCACGCGGATCGCACTCGAACTGATGAACGAGCCGCAATGGGGCTGGGACGGACCGACCGCCGCGCGCTGGGCAGACATGCAGAAGGGCTGGCACGACCGCGTCCGCCGCATCGCCCCGGCGCTGACACTGGTGCTGACCGGCGCGCGCGGCGGCAACGCCGACGGGTTGCGGCTGATCGACGCCAAACCGTTTGCCGGCAGCGATGTGCTGTGGTCGTTCCACTATTACGAGCCGTATGAACTGACCCATCAGGGGGTAGCGTTCTCCGATCCCAAATCGCGGTCGTGGAAGTACTTCTCCGACATCCCCTATCCGGGCGCGCCCGAGCATTTCGACGATGCCTTCCCGATCATCGCGGCGAATATCGCGGCGGACAAGACGCTGACCGCCGAGATGCGCAAGACGCTGACCGACGAGGCGCGGGCGGGGCTGACGCGCTATCTCGCGGCCAATCCCGGCCGGCGGACCGTTGCCCGGCATTTTACCGAAGTCGCCGACTGGGCCAAGGCCAACGGCGTTGCAGGCAGCCGCATTTTCCTCGGGGAATTCGGCGTCACCCGCACCTACGGCCCCTACAAGGCGTCGCCGCCGCAGCCGCTGGGCAACTGGCTGTCCGACGTGCGGCTGGAAGCGGAGGCACGCGGCTTTGGCTGGGCGTTCTGGGCGCTGTCGGGCTACGGCGGCATGTCGCTGATCGAGACCGACGAGAGCGTGCGGTTCGATGCGCCGACGATCGCCGCGCTGGGACTAAACGGCGCCGGCCGGAGCTGAGGCGGTGGCCGGTCGCTTGGCCAGCGCCATGAGGTGACGGCTCAGCGCCCGCTCGAACAGGGCAATGCGGAACCGCTCGACGAACAGCGCGCGGCTTTCGACCTGCATCCGGGCCAGTTCCTCCGGCGCGCCCAAAACGCCAGCCAGCGCATTGGCAATCGCTTCCGATTCCAGCGGCACGATAATGCCGTTGCGCCCGTCCACGGTGACGTCGGCGCTGGCGCCCGCCTTCGACGAGACCAGCGCGGCGCCCGCACAGGCGCCCTCGATCAGCGACAGCGGCAAGGCTTCCACCCGCGAGGGCAGGACCACGATCGCCGCCTCGCGCATCAGACCATGCAGCGCATCGGCATCGATCCAGCCGGTGAACCGCACCTTGTCGGCAAGACCGAGCATGGCGGCCATGCTGCGGTATTCGGGCAGATCGCCGTTGCCGGCCATGACGCAGGTCCAGCCGGATGCGCGCTGGCGCAGGATCGCAAGCGCCTCGAGCAGCAGGCCGGCCCCCTTGCGCGGCCCGACCTCGCCGGCAAACAGGATCA
>CALCZO010000100.1 GCA_937903315.1 uncultured Alphaproteobacteria bacterium | reverse complement strand
GAAAGCGGCAGATTCCTTCGGCCGGAGTTTTCAGTTTTCCCCAACGATCTCCTGTGGGAAAGTTCCGCATCCGTCAAGAGTCCGCTTGTGTGCGGCATCCGGGTCGGCCGGATTGACGTCGCACCGCGAAAATGGAAAAAGGGTGGGCCGCTCCCGGACCAAGGAGAGCGGCTTTTTGCATTTGTGCTTTGCCTTACGTGAGGCTGTCATGACCAGACAAGGTGGCGGGATCGGGACTTCTTCGGCGGTGATGCCGACCTATGCACGCGCGAGCTTGTCGTTCGAGCGTGGCGAAGGGGCGTGGCTGATCACGCAGGATGGCCAGCGATATCTCGATTTTGCCGCCGGCATCGCGGTCAACAGCCTTGGACACAGCCATCCGCATCTCGTTGAGGCGCTGACCACGCAGGCCGCAAAGCTATGGCACGTCTCCAACCTTTACCGGATTCCGGAAGGCGAGCGGCTGGCCAGCCGTCTGGTCGAGCAAACCTTTGCCGACGTGGTCTTTTTCACCAATTCGGGCGCCGAAGCGCTGGAATGCTCGATCAAGACCGCGCGCAAGTACCATTCGGTTGGCGGGCATCCCGAGCGCTATCGCCTGATCACGTTCGAGGGCGCGTTCCATGGCCGGACGCTGGCGACCATCGCCGCCGGAGGCCAGAAGAAGTACCTCGACGGGTTCGGTCCGGCGACGCCTGGCTTCGATCAGGTGCCGTTCGGGGACATGGCGGCGCTCAAGGCGGCGATCGGTCCGGAGACGGCCGGTATCCTGCTCGAACCGATCCAGGGCGAGGGTGGCATCCGTGCCTTCCCGCCGTCGATGCTGCGCGAGATCCGCGACATCTGCGACGAGCACGGCCTGCTGCTGGTGCTCGATGAAGTCCAGTCAGGGGTTGGCCGGACCGGCAAGCTGTTCGCGCATGAATGGTCCGGCGTTTCGCCCGACATCATGGCGGTTGCCAAGGGCATCGGCGGCGGTTTTCCGCTCGGCGCCTGTCTGGCCACGGCTGAGGCGGCGCGCGGCATGACCGCCGGCACGCATGGCTCCACCTATGGCGGCAATCCGCTGGCCATGGCCTGCGGCAACGCGGTGCTCGACATTGTCGCCGACGAGGCGTTTCTTGCGAACGTCCGTCGCGTGTCGCTGCTGATGAAGCAGCGCCTTGCCGAAATCAAGGATCGCCACCCCTCGATCATCGAGGAGGTGCGTGGCGAAGGGCTGCTGCTCGGCCTCAAGGCGCGTGTGCCCAATACCGAGCTGGCCGCCGCCCTGCGCGATGAACATGTGCTGGCGGTCGGTGCGGGCGACAATGTTGTCCGTTTCGTTCCGCCGTTGGTCGTGAGCGATGATGACGTCGCGTTTGCGATCAATGCACTGGATGCAGCCTGTTCGGCGCTTGAGGCCTCGGCGGCGGATAAACCCGCCGCCTGAGCCAGAAAAGGACTTTGTGCATGTCGTCCCTGCGGCACTTTCTTGATATTGCCGATCTCGAACCGAAGGTGTTCACCGCTATTCTGGCCGATGCCCATCGCATCAAGCGCCGGCGCGGCACCCCTGAGGCGGCGCTTGATCGCCCGCTGGCCGGCAAGAAGATCGCCATGGTGTTCGAGCAGCCCTCGCTGAGGACCCGCGTGTCGTTTGACGTCGGCATCCGGGAACTGGGCGGCGAACCGCTGATGATCACCGGGCGCGAGATCGAACTGGGCGAGCGCGAGACGATTGCCGACACGGCGCGCGTGCTGTCGCGCTATGTCGACGCGATCATGATCCGCATGCTCGATCATGACCAGCTGCGCGAACTTGCCCATCATGCCACCGTGCCGGTCATCAATGGCCTGACCAAGCGCTCGCACCCCTGCCAGGTGGCGGCGGACATCATGACGTTCGAGGAGCGTGTCGGGCCGTTGGCGGGGCGCACCGTGGCCTGGACCGGGGATGCCAATAACGTGCTGACCTCATGGGTGCACGCGGCGACCAAGATCCCGTTCCGCTTCAACATTGCCACGCCCGAAGAATTGGCCCCCCGCCCTGATCTGATCGCGGCGGCCCGGGCTGCCGGCGCGGATGTCACGCTGACCACGGACCCGCAGGAGGCCGTGCGCGGTGCCGATTGCGTGATTACCGACTGCTGGGTCTCGATGGGTGACGACGACGAGGGCCGCCGGCAGAACCTGCTGCGCCGCTATCAGGTCGACAGCGCGCTGATGGCGCGGGCGGCCGGCACGGCCATTTTCATGCATTGCCTGCCGGCAACGCGCGGCGAAGAGGTGACGGACGAGGTGATGGACGGGCCGCAGTCGGCGGTGTTCGACGAGGCGGAAAATCGCCTTCACGCCCAGAAGGCGGTGCTGGCCTATGTCTTTGGCGCAACCGTCGCTTGAGCGTTGCGGGAGCGTGACAGAGCCATGACCGGAGCCGACGAGCCCTTGCGGGGGATGGATGATCACGTCCTGCCCTATCAGGTCGATGCGCTCGATGCGCGCGGCCGGTTGGTGCGGCTCGGGCCGATGCTCGATACTATTCTGGACCGCCACGCCTATCCCGAAACGGTCTCGCGGCTGCTCGGCGAGGCGGTGGCGCTGACGGCGCTGCTTGGGACGTCCCTGAAGTTCGATGGCCAGTTCCAGCTCCAGACCCGGACCGACGGGGCCGTTGACATGCTGGTGGTCGATTTCACCGCGCCGGGGACCCTGCGCGCCTACGCCCGTTTCGATCAGGCGCGGATCGATGCGCTGCCGGGGGCAACATCGGCGCGACTGCTTGGTACGGGCCATCTGGCCTTCACCATCGATCAGGGCGCGCATATGCAGCGCTATCAGGGCCTTGTGCCGCTCGACGGGCAGGGACTCGAGGAAGCCGCGCATCAGTACTTCCTGCGCTCGGAACAGATCCCGACCCGCGTACGGCTCGCGGTCGGCGAGGTGGTCAGCGCCGGTCGCCGCCAGTGGCGGGCAGGCGGAATTCTGGCCCAGTTCCTGCCGCAGTCGCAGGACCGCCAGCGGCAGGCCGAATTTGATCCCGGCGACGCACCGGCAGGGGCCGAACGGCCCGCCTTTGCCGAGGATGATGCCTGGGTGGAAGCGCGGGCGCTGATCGAGACCGTCGAGGATCATGAACTGATCGATCCCGGCCTGACGGCGGAAGACCTGCTGTACCGGTTGTTCCATGAGCGCGGCGTGCGCGTCTACACGCCGGTCGCCGTGGAGGAGCGCTGCCGCTGTTCGCGCGGCAAGATCTTCGACATGCTGTCGCGGTTTTCCGCCGATGATCGGGCCGCCATGGTCGGTGATGATGGCGCGATCGGCGTGACGTGCGAGTTCTGCTCGACCCGTTATCATTTCCGGCCGGCTGACCTGCCGGAGGCCGGCGAGAGCGAGCCGCACTAACGGTCGCGCCCGCGCGTCAGGGCGACCACAGGGCAGGCTGCCGCCACGGCGGCGGGACGACCAGTGAACCGCCCGCATGCCTTGTGCCGTCGAGCGCCAGCGACTGCCATGCCTCCGCCCAATCGTCGGGCAGGGGATAGGGCGGTGCAACCCCGCCATGCGGGGCAAACCCGAACCGCTGATAATACAACGGATCACCCAGCACATGCACGGCAGCCACGCCGGAGGCGGCGAGCCGACGGAGCCCGTCGCGCACGAGCGCGCTTCCGACCCCGCGCTTCTGCCACTCCGGCAGCACGGCGAGCGGGCCGAGCAGGGCGTCGGTCCGGCCCGGACCATCGACCCGGCATACGGTGAAGGCGACATGGCCGATCGGTTCTTCGTCGATCGCGGCGGTCAGCAACAGGACATCAGGGCCGAGACCGGCGAGCGCACGGACCAGCCCGGTCAGGTCTTCGGTCGGAAAGGCGGCGGAATAGAGCCGGTCCAGGCCCCCCGCCGCGACCGGCGGCCCGTCGCTGATGGTGATGAAGGCAGGCAAGGCCGAACCGGACACCGTGCTGATCAGTTCAGCTTGCGGGTCTCGAACGGACTGTCGAGCGAGAAGGCGGGAATCTGGACGTTGAACCGTTCGCCCTTGTCGCGCGCCATCTCATACTGGCCGACCATGATGCCCTGCGGCGTACTCAGCGGACAGCCCGAGGTGTAGCGAAACGTTTCGCCCGGCTTGAGCACCGGTTGCTCGCCGACGACACCCGGCCCGCGGACATCCTGCCGGATGCCGTTGCCGTCGGTGATTTCCCAGTGACGATGCTTGAGCTGGATGGTGGCCTCGCCGTGGTTGGTGATCTCGACCGCATAGGTCCAGAAGAACTTGGATTTGTCCGGATCCGATTGCTCAGGCGCAAACTGCGGCCGGACAACCACTTCGACGTTGTTCGTCACCGCGCGATACATTCTGGCGCCTCCTCCCCGAGGTGCATTTCTCCCGCCATTGTGATTCAATGCCGGTGTTTGGCAACCCGTTTCTTTCCACTGGCAGGACCGTGCAATGATCGACGGCATCATGCGCCGCCTCGTCGGCCCGCCGCTGGATGCAGCCGGCGCCCGGATGGCGGCCGCTGGCATCAGCGCCGATATGGTCACGCTGGTCGGCGCAGCCGCCGCCGTGGGGTGCGGGGCTGCCATCGCAGCCGGGCATTTCGTGCCGGCGCTTGGGCTTCTGGCGCTCAGCCGCCTGTGCGACGGGCTGGACGGTGCCATCGCCCGGCGGGCGCGCCTCAGCGACGTGGGCGGATTTCTCGACATCGTCTGCGATTTCGTTTTCTACGCTGCGGTTCCGCTCGGCTTTGCGCTCCACCAACCCGCCAACGGGCTGGCGGCCGCCGTGTTGCTGGCCAGCTTTTATCTCAATGCGGCGAGTTTTCTCGGCTTTGCCATCCTCGCGGCCAAGCGCGGCATGACGACCGAGGTCCGGGGCGCAAAATCGCTGTATTTCACCACTGGCCTCGCCGAAGGCACTGAAACGATCGCGGTCTTCGTCGCCATGCTGGTCTGGCCGCCGCTCTTTGCGCTGCTGGCCTACGGTTTTGCCGCGCTGTGTCTGGTCACCTGCCTGGCGCGCGTCCGTCTTGCGATGCAGGTCTTTCGTGGAGAACCGGACGCGGGTCGTTGACGCGGCTTGCCGATCGGTACGCTGGCCGCTAGGCAGGATGGACAAAGCGGGGACTGTAGCGTGCGCGTAACCTCCGGCATATTTTCCGATGCGATGATCGAGGCGCTGGCGGCGGCGGGCGGCATTCGAACGGATGTGCCGCTGGCCGAGGGGCAGGTCCAGCCTGCGAGCATGGATCTCCGGCTCGGACGCCGGTGCTGGCGCGTGCGCGCCTCGTTCCTGCCTGGTCCGGGCCGGCAGGCGCTGGCCCGTATCGCCGGGCTCACGCTGCATGAGATCGACCTTTCCGAAGGCGCGGTGCTTGAAACCGGCTGCGTCTACGTTGCAGAGGTGCTGGAATCGCTCGCCCTGCCGAGCGACGTCGCAGCGTCCGCCAACCCGAAAAGCTCGACCGGCCGGCTCGATGTCTTCACACGGGTGATTGTCGACGGCGGCACGGCGTTCGATACCATTCCCGCTGGCTATACCGGCCCGCTCTATGCGGAAATCTCACCCAAGACGTTTCCTGTGCTCGTGCGGACCGGTTCGCGGCTGGCGCAGGTGCGCTTCCGCCGCGGCGCGCCGCGGCTTGACGATGGCGAACTCGCGGGCCTCAACGAACGCGAGCAGCTTGTCTCGGGTGCGCGCCACCCCATCGCCGGCGGTGTCGCCGTCAGTGTCGATCTCGCCGGTTTCGATGCCTCGGGGCTGATCGGCTATCGCGGCAAGCGCCATACCGGCCTTGTCGATGTGGACCGGGTCGGGGCGTGCCGGGTCGCCGACTTCTGGGAGCCGCTGACCGCAGACGGGCGCGGGGCGCTGGTGCTCGATCCGAGCGAGTTCTACATCCTTGCCTCCAAGGAAGCAGTGCACGTTCCGCCTGACTATGCCGCCGAGATGGTTGCCATCGATCCGATGGTCGGCGAGTTCCGCGTTCACTATGCCGGCTTTTTCGATCCCGGCTTCGGCCATTCCGCCGCCGGCGGTTCGGGCTCGCGCGCCGTGCTGGAGGTGCGCTCGCACAACGTGCCGTTCATCATCGAGGACGGGCAGATCGTCGGCCGGCTGGTCTATGAGCGGATGGCCGAGCGTCCGGCGCGTCTCTACGGGTCAGACCTCAATTCGAACTATCAGGCGCAGGGCCTCAAACTGTCCAAGCACTTCCGCTGACTGGGGCGTCTTGTCACCGGGGCGTCTTGCGGTCAGGATTTGGCCTGATAGACCTCCAGCCGTCGCGCCGCGTTTTTCAGATGAGTCTCCGCAGCCTCGCGCGCGGCGTCTGCATTCTGGTCCCGAATCGCATCGAAGATCGCGATATGCTCGGTCTGGACCGCCTGCGTCAGGCCGGCGTGGCGGGCGGAATTGCTGCGTGCGACGCGGATGAAGTGCCGCACCCGGCGCTCGAGAAAATCGGACAGGTCGCGGAAATAGGCATTGCCCGTCGCCTCGATGATCGCGCGATGGAAATCCATGTCCTCGTCGACCCCCGGTTCGCCCCGGTCGATCGCCTGCTGTACCGCGTCAAGCCGCACCCGGATGGCGTCAAGCTCGCCGGCGGTGCGTCGCTCGGCTGCCAGCCGCGTTGCCGCTCCCTCGACCGCCATCAGAAGTTCGACAATCTTGCGAACGTCGTCACGATCATCGAAATCGGCGACATCGAGCCGGAACACGGTCGAGGCGCGCGGATCGGCGACGAATACCCCGGCGCCCTGCCGCGTGACAACCAGCCCGTCGTGCTTGAGCCGCCCGATCGCTTCGCGCACGGTTGGGCGACTGACACCATAGCGATCGGACAGGTCATGCTCGCTCGGCAGCCGCTCCCCGGACGTCAGGCGACCCGCCGCAATGTCCTCGCGCAGCCGCGCCGCCAGCGTATCGGCCAGTGAGGGGGCCCGCTGGATCAGCGCCGGACGGTCACACGGCGGCGCGGTGTTGGGGCTGTACGGAGCGTCTTTCACTGCAGTCGGCGTCCTTTCCTCAGCGGCATAGCTGAATTTGCGTTCCGGTTCCATCAGTTCATGTAAAGGCCGCCGTTGATCTGGAGCGATTCCCCTGTAATGAAACTGGCCCAGTCCGAGCACAGGAACAGGACGGCGGACGCGACTTCCTCG
>CALCZO010000099.1 GCA_937903315.1 uncultured Alphaproteobacteria bacterium | reverse complement strand
ATGGCCAATGTCGTCGTGGTCGGCGCCCAGTGGGGCGACGAAGGCAAGGGAAAGCTCGTCGACTGGCTGAGCGAGCAGGCAGAGGTCGTTGTCCGGTTCCAGGGCGGGCATAACGCCGGCCATACGCTGGTGATCGACGGCAAGGTCTACAAGCTGTCGCTGTTGCCCTCGGGCATCGTGCGGCCCGGCAAGCTGTCGGTGATCGGCAACGGCGTGGTGGTCGATCCGTTCGCGCTGGTGGCCGAGATCGAGCGGCTGAAGGGGCAAGGGGTCGATGTTTCGCCGGCGACGCTGCGGCTGGCGGACAATGCGGTGCTGATCCTGCCGCTGCATCAGGAACTCGACGGCTATCGCGAATCAGCCGCCGCAGCCGGCACGAAAATCGGCACCACCAAGCGCGGAATCGGTCCCGCCTATGAGGACAAGGTCGGCCGGCGCGCCATCCGCGTCATGGATCTGGCCGAACCGGCGGCCCTCGACGGCAAGATCGCGCGGCTGCTGACCCATCACAATGCGCTGCGGCGCGGTCTCGACCTGCCGGAGATCGACGGCGCGGCGCTGAAAGCGCAGTTGCTTGAGGTGGCGCCGAAGGTGCTGCCGTATATGGATTGCGTGTGGCTCCTGCTCGACAAGGCCCGCAAGGCCGGCCAGCGCATCCTGTTCGAGGGCGCGCAGGGCGCGCTGCTCGATGTCGATCATGGCACCTACCCCTATGTCACGTCCTCCAATACGGTGGCCGGGCAGGCGGCTGCCGGGTCCGGCCTCGGGCCGGGCGCGATCGGCTATGTCCTCGGGATCGCCAAGGCCTATACCACGCGCGTCGGCGAGGGGCCGTTCCCGACCGAGCTTCACGACGAGACGGGGCGGCGGATCGGCGAGCGCGGCCATGAATTCGGCACTGTGACCGGACGACCGCGTCGCTGCGGCTGGTTCGATGCGGCGCTGGTGCGTCAAACCGTATGCAACAACGGCATCGACGGCATCGCGCTGACCAAGATCGACATTCTCGACGGCTTCAAGACGATCCGCATCTGCACCGGCTATAGGCTCGACGGACGCGCGCTTGACGTCCTGCCGGCGGGCGAGGCCGCTCAGGGCCGTGTCGAGCCGATCTACGAGGAGTTCGAGGGCTGGGACGGCTCGACAGTCGGCGCCCGGAGCTGGGCGGACCTGCCGGCGCAGGCGGTCAAGTACGTCCGGAGGATCGAGGAACTGGTCGGTGCGCCGGTCGCGCTGGTCTCGACCTCGCCGGAACGGGACGACACGATCCTTGTGCGTAACCCCTTCCAGGGTTAATCAACCGCATGGCCGATTATTTTCCGCTCATCTCGCGGGCTGTTGCTGCGCTCGATCCCAATACGCGGGAGCGGCGGGAGGCCATCTATGCGCGGGCGCGCGAGGCTCTGAACCGGCAGTTGCTCAGTCTCGAGCCGCCGATCGCTGCGGCTGATCTGCAACGCGAGCGGAACGTTCTCGACGATACAATCCGCAAGGTCGAGGACGAGTATGCGCCGCCGGCTCCGGTGCATGAGCCGGCCCAGCCGCCGCGTCTGCCGCCCTTGCCATCGTTGCGTCCGGCGGCGGGCATCCAGCCGGACGATGAGGACTCGCGTCCTCGCGAGCCGGTCGTCGCCGAACCGAAGCGCCCCGCCGAATCGCGATCGCCGGGCGGCGTCAGCGAACCGATGCAACCGTCGCGCCGGCCGAAGGTCGACAGGAAGCACAGCCGGGCTTTTGCGACGGGCAGCCGATCCCGGCTCATTCTGGTCATCGGCGTGCCGGTGCTGGCCGCGGTCGGCGTGCTGGCGTATCTGTGGCGCGATGATCCGGCCCGCTATGAGCAGCCGGGCAAGGACGCCGCAACTGCCGATGCGCAGCAGCAGGCGCAGCAGCGCAAGAGCGCCGGCCGGCTGGATGGTTCGGCAACACCGCCAGCGACCTCGGCGGCCAAGCCTGCCGCCTCGCCGTCCGTGCCGCAGGGGCAGAACCAGCAGCCGGTGTTGCCCGTTGCCGCACGGGCACTGTTCTTCGAGGAAAAGGCCGATGATCCGCGCGGGTCGCAGAGCGACGGGCAGGTGGTCTGGCAGCTTGAACGGCCAGCCGGGACCGGCGGGAAGCGCTATCCGGTGGTGCGGGGCACCGTCTCGGTGGCAAAAGCGGGGATGAGCATCGATCTGGCGTTCAGGAAGAATGCCGATCCGTCGCTGCCTGCCTCTCATACGGTCGATGTCGTGTTCCGGCCCGATGCCGGGCGGGACGGCGTCCGGACGATCGGCCCGATCGAGGCGCGCGATCAGGAAACGATGCCCGGCGTTCCGCTCAAGGGTGCGATGGTGCCGGTCGGCGACAACCTGTTCCTCATCGGTCTCGACAAGACCGAACTGGCGATTGCCGGCAACATCGAAGCGATGGCTGAAAAGAAGTGGTTTGCCTTCCAGTTCCAGCTGGCCGACAGCAAGCTGGGGGCTGTCCTGATCGAAAAGGGGCCGACCGGCGAACGCGTGTTCCGCGAGGCGATTGCCGCCTGGGCACAATAGGCCGACCGAGCCGTCTCAACGCGAAAGGGCGGCCGCAGCCGCCCTTTTTGTTTGAAGCCGATCAGGTCGCCCGATCAATTCGGGCGCTGGCCGCTTTCGATTGCCATCAGGTTGCGTTTGACCGCGGCCTGGATCTTTTCGAATGCGCGCGCCTCGATCTGGCGGACCCGTTCACGGGAGATCGAGAACTCGCCCGAAAGGTCCTCCAGCGTGACCGGATCGTCCATCAGACGGCGGGCCTCGAAAATGCGGCGCTCGCGCTCGTTGAGCACGGACAACGCGCCCCTGAGCGCCGAAAGCCGGTTGCCGCTTTCTTCCGAATCGACCAGCAACCGTTCCTGATCGATGCCTTCGTCGACGAGCGTGTCCATCCACTGGCCCGCACCATCTTCGCGCAGCGGCGTGTTGAGCGACGCATCGCCCGAAAGGCGCCGGTTCATGTCGATCACGTCCTGCTTCTCGACACCGAGACTGGTGGCGATGCTGGCGACATGTTCGGGCCGCAGATCGCCGTCTTCCAGCGCGGAAATCTGGCTCTTGGCCTTGCGCAGGTTGAAAAACAGCTTCTTCTGATTGGCCGTCGTGCCGATCTTCACCAGCGACCACGAGCGCAGGATGTATTCCTGAATCGAGGCGCGGATCCACCAGATGGCATAGGTCGCCAGACGGAAGCCGCGATCGGGCTCGAACCGCTTGACGGCCTGCATCAGGCCGATGTTGCCCTCCGAAATCACCTCGCCGACCGGCAGACCATAGCCGCGATAACCCATGGCAATCTTGGCAACCAGTCTGAGATGGGAGGTGACCAGCCGGTGCGCCGCCTGAGCATCATCGTGCTCGCGAAAGCGCTGGGCCATCATATATTCTTCTTCCGGTGTCAGCAGCGGGAACGTACGGATCTCGTTGAGATACCGTGCAAGACCCCTTTCACCCGCAACAACCGGGACCATGGCAGCCTTCATCTCTTCCTCCTGAGCCCCCCTTCATAGGGCAGGCCAAACATCGGCACGAATGCGTCACCGATGACGACAACTATACAACCGTCTGACTGTGGCGAAAAGAGGGAGAGGCAAGCTCCTCTTCAGCGCCGGTTCCGTCATGGGCTCCATCGGCATCTCCTCAATCAGGACGACCAATTGCGTCCAAATTGCGGATGACGGTCTTTGCCGCGCTCAGCGTCCGGCGCGCAGGATGTCGACAAGGCCGGCAAGGTCTGCGGGCATGGCGGAGTCGAAATGCAGCGTCTCGCCGCTGACCGGATGCTCGAAGCCGAGCACCGCCGCATGGAGCGCCTGACGGTTCAGCCCTTCGAGCGCTGCTCTCGCCCTGGCAGGCAGGCGCTGTGCCTTGGTCCTGAAGCCGGCACCGTAGGTCTCGTCGCCGAGAATCGGATGGCCGAGATGCGCCAGATGCACACGGATCTGATGGGTGCGGCCGGTTTCCAGCGTACAGGCAATCATGCTGGCGAGCGGCTTGCCATCCTCGCCGTTGAAGGTCTCCTCGACGACGTAGTGCGTGATCGCAAACCGCCCCTTGTCCTCTGAAACAATGGCCATTTTTTCGCGGTTGACGGTGCTGCGGGCAATCGCGCCCTCGATCGTGCCCTGCCGCCGGGACGGCACGCCCCAGACCAGCGCCAGATAGGTCCGCTCCAGCGGTCCGGTGCGGCCGTGGTCGGCAAACTGGTCGGCCAGCCCGCGATGGGCGGCATCGGTCTTGGCGACGACGAGCAGACCGGATGTATCCTTGTCGAGACGGTGGACGATGCCGGGCCGCATCACCCCGTTGATGCCCGACAGGCTGGCGCCGCAATGATGCAGCAACGCGTTGACGAGCGTGCCCGTTTCATGTCCCGCACCCGGATGGACGACCAGACCGGCCGGCTTGTCGATCACGACAAGGTGATCATCCTCATGGACGACGACCAGTGCCATCGCCTCGGCGACGGGGTCCGCAGGCTGGGCCGGCGGCACAGTGATGACCACGCTGTTGCCGAGCCGGACCTTAAGCGAGGGATCGGTGACGGCGCGGCCGTCGACCTCGATCAGGCCCTCCAGCATCAGCGCCTTGATCCGGCTGCGCGACAGTTCCGGGCGATGGCGGGCGAGAACCTTGTCGAGCCGCTCACCCTCGTCGCCGGGTTCAAGGGTGACGGGTATCATGGTGCTGGATGTCATGCCGTTCCTGTAGGCTGACCGGATGCGCGCCGCAACGGTGTTGATGATAAGGACGTTTTGGACTTGCCGACAGTGCAGCCGGGCGCTATAGCCTGCCATCGCTTCGCAGATGAAGCCCGCTCCCATCGTCTAGCGGTCTAGGACGTCGCCCTCTCACGGCGAAAACAGGGGTTCGATTCCCCTTGGGAGCGCCAATTTCTCCTCAGAGTGATTGACAAGCCGGTGGTGTGGTTGCACCGCATAGGCCGTCCGCTTTCCGGCGAAGCCGGCTCGAAATGGACATGCTCAGGCCATCCTTGTCGCGGAGGGTACCCCCATGCTCTTGCCGGTCAACCGGTCCTATGAGGCGCTCTACGGATCGTTCGCCTGGGCGGTGCCGCCCCGTTTCAACATGGCGAGCGCGGCCTGCGATGTGTGGGCCGAGGCTGATCCCGACCGACCGGCGATATTCGATGTCGGGCGCGACCAGTCCATCCGGGTCACAAGCTATGGTGCTCTGGCGCGCCAGTCACGGCGGCTGGCCAAGGCTCTGGTCGGGCGGGGCATAGCGCGGGGCGATCGTGTCGCCGTGCTGCTTCCGCAGGGCGCGATGGTGCCGGTCGCCCATCTCGCGGTTTACCGGATGGGCGGCATCGCCGTGCCGCTGGCGATCCTCTTTGGCGTCGATGCGTTGCAGTTCCGGCTTGCCAATGCGGGCGTGCGGGCCATTGTCACTGACGCGGCAGGGGTTGCCAAGCTCCGGTCGATCCGTGCCGCGTTGCCAGGGCTGGAACTGATTGTCTCGATCGATGGCGATGATGGCGAGGCGGTCGGTCATGACCGTCTGGTGGCCGGCGTCGACGATGATTTTGCGACCGTCGACACGTCCTGTGACGATCCGGCGCTGATGATCTACACCTCCGGGACCACCGGGCAGCCCAAGGGCGCGCTCCATGCGCACCGGGTTCTGCTCGGCCATCTGCCTGGCGTGCAATGGCCTCATGAATTCATGCCCCAGCCCGGCGACCGGGTCTGGACGCCGGCGGACTGGGCCTGGATCGGCGGGCTGATGAATGTTCTGATGAGTTCGCTGGCCTGCGGCGTGCCGGCCGTGGCGCATGTGTTCGAGAAATTCGAACCGGAGGCGGCGCTGGCGTTCATGGCGCGGCACGAGGTGCGCAACACCTTCATTGCTCCGACGGCGCTGCGCATGCTCAGGACGGTCGAGCGGCCGAGGGAGCGGTTCGGTGTGTCGCTGCGGACGCTGGCCTCGGGCGGCGAGACGCTGGGCGAGGAAGTGTTCCAGTGGGGGCAGAAGGAACTGGGGCTGACGATCAACGAATTCTATGGCCAGACCGAATGCAACCTGATCGTCGCCTCCTGCGCGGGCGGGGGCGTCTCACGTCCCGGCGCGATGGGCAAGCCGGTGCCGGGGCATCGCGTGGCCGTGCTGCGCGAGGACGGCAGCCGCGCCGAGACGGGCGAGACCGGCGTCATCGCAGTTCAGCGCCCGGACCCCGCCATGTTCCTCGGCTATTGGCAACAGCAGGAGGCGACAGCGGCCAAATTCATCGGCGACTGGATGAAGACCGGCGATCAGGGTTATGTCGATGGCGACGGCTATTTCTTCTTCGTCGGGCGCGATGACGATGTGATCACCTCGTCCGGTTACCGGATCGGACCCGGTGAGATCGAGGACTGTCTGATTTCGCATCCCGCTGTTGCGATAGCTGCGGCGGTCGGCAAGCCCGATCCGATGCGAACCGAAATCGTCAAGGCGTTCGTCGTGCTCAAGCCGGGCCGCGCGCCCGATGAGACGCTGCGGGCCGATATCCAGCGCCATGTCCGGACGCGGCTTTCAGCGCACGAGTATCCGCGCGAGATCGAATTTGTTGAGTCCCTGCCGCTGACCACGACCGGCAAGATCATCCGCCGGCTGTTGCGCGAGCGCGGCTAGGCCGGAGCACACGATAGACCGAGCGTGCGGCGGCGAGCAGGCGGCGACGCAGCCGTTCGATCCGGCGCTGGGCTGCAAAGCCGGCGCGGGGCGATGGACCGAGGCCGACCATCACATCGCAGAGGGTGAGGCGTTCACGCCAATGGGTTTCAACCAGAAACTGGCCCGGTACCGCGCAGGAATCGGTCATTTCAATCGATGACTGGCGAGCGAGCCAGCCGGTCAGGTCCTGCAGCAGCAGGCTGCCCGGCGCAAAGCGGGCATAGCGTTCGTCATAGGCGGTCTTCCACAGGAAGGCCTTGGCACCGGACATCAGGATGATGAGCCCGGCGATCATGGCGCCGTCCTTTTCAAGCCATGCCAGTCTTGCCCGGTCACGACGCGCGGACGACCACAGCATCGCACGGGCAAAATTGGCGCTGTCGGGCCCCTGCACGAGCGCTGTGCCATTCTGACCCTTCCAGCCGGCCGCTTCCAGCGCGAGGAACCGCTCGGCACTGCTGCGAAGCTGGGGATAGGTCTCCGACACGTGAAACGTGACCGGCCCGTCATCCGACAGGCGGCGTCGCAGGCGGGCGAGTTCCTTGCTACGCTTTTTCGAACCGAACGACAGACCGGAGGCGTTCGTCAGGATCGCCCGCCCGGACCGGTCCAGCACATCGACCGCGCCGCCGCGTGCCGCGATGACGCTCCGCAGCGCCGCCAGTGTTGCGCCGTTCTCGTCAAGCATCGGAAAAATCAACGTATTATGCTCGTTCCGGCGCTCGATGTGATTGAGGATTGCAGCCAGCGCCGCTTCGGCTTCGAACCGGTCGAGAAGCGGTGCTCCGTAGCCGATCAGGGGATGCCGCCAGATTCGCGCAGGCAGTGCAAACGGCAGCGGCGTGGCGCGTCTGAGCGGGACCAGGCCGATCAGCCGCGGTGCGTGCGGAGGTGGCAGCGGCTTCCAGACCGCAAGGATGCGCGGGCGTGCCGTCTGACGGAAATGACGGATCGCCGCGAGCAGGAAGTCCGGCGAGAAATAGGCGTTGCCATCCAGCGCCCGCGCTTCAAGCATCCGCCAGTGGCCTTCGATGGCCGAGAGCGAATTATCTGTCATTTCTTCAATGAAAACAAATGTTTCGTTGTTGTTGGCAGGTGCTTCCCGTGCGCCCCTGTCTGGCACAGGCCAGCCGAACCCCGTGAACGGGGCCGGCAGGAATGGCTCTGGCAGGGTCGTATGCGGGGTGGTCATCGCGGGGTCCTGAAGTCTGGCGGCCCGTGTCCCGTTCTGGAACACAAGCGAAGCCTGATCGGTCAACTCGCCTGTCAGGACCATGTTTCGTGCCAGATCAGCCGCTGGAGCCTCCCAGCCTCGCCATATCGGCGGCGATGGCTGGCCATGCGCCGGATGCAACGACGAGAGACAGCCGAAGAGCCTGTGCGGGCGTTCCGGGTCCATCGAGCGGGACGACCACGGTCTCGCCGAGGACGGAGGCAATGGCGAGGGTCCTGCCATCGTGCAGCGTCGCGTGGCCGTCCACCCGCAGGATGTTCCGGCCGGCGTCGAGCCTGATATACGTGACGAACCGGTCGAGTTCAGCAGGGGAAAGCGGTTGATCGCGGGTGAATACCCGGTCCTCAGCGCCGACCGAGACCTGCTCGCCGGCAACGGCCCGTCGTATGGCGGAGCGGTGCGCGCCGGGCAGGCACATGGCAAGATATTGCGCGCGCGCCGGAGCCGGCCAATGCGCGGTAGACAGTGGACGCAGACCGCTCACCGCCGACGCAGCGCCGTCTTCGAGATCAACGAGGGCGGCCGATGACGTAAGCGCGGCAAGCCGATCGGCCAGCGAACCGGGCAGGGCCTTGCCGGCCACAACGATCCGGCCGGCGAGTTCGATCTGATGGACGGCGACCGGGAGCCGGTCGAGCATCGCGTCAGCCGAATCCGGGCCGACCACGGCCACAAGCTCGGTCAGACCGAAACGCAGCGACAGGTAGGGATGGCCGGCAAGCTGGGCGAAGGCGGGCAATGGATCGGCCAGACCGCCAAGCTCGATCAGGGCACGATCGAACGGCGCGATGCGCCGGTTGTCGCGGGCGCGCAGCCGGTCCTCGAGCAGCCGGACCACATCGGACGCGCCGGCGCAGCACAGACAGCCGGCAGCTTGGGCGGATGGGGACAGCGGATCGTCGGCCCCGGCCTGCCGGAACGGAACGCCGGCAGTCTCTCCGGTGAGGATGGCGAGCGTTGTGCCCGGCGGCCTCGTGGCAACGAGGCTGCGGATCAGCCGCGACTTGCCTGCCCCCGGTGCGCCGGCCACCAGAGTCAGCGCAACCGGCGTCAGCGGGCCCGCAGTCATGCGTCCGAAAGCGGACCGGCCCGGCGTGACCTCAGGCCGGGCAGCATGTCGAAGGCGAGCGCGCCGATGATCATCGCCATGCCGGCACCCTGCATCGGCGTGATATGTTCGCCCAGCACCAGCGCGGCGGTGACAATGGCGACCACCGGCTCGAACAGGAACAGCAGGCCGGCGCTGGCGGCGCTGATGCGCGAGGCGGCGAGAATCTGGAACAGGAACCCGAGGAAATAGCCGCCAACCGTGATGGCGAGCGGCAGGATGCCCGTGGCGAGATGCTCGGGGGGCGACAGGCCGCCGGTTACCCAGGCGAACGCGAGGCCGAGCGGCAGGGCGACAAGCTGGCACCAGAAGAACGTCACCACGCTGCTGGTGGTCAGGCGCGTTGCCGTGATGAACATGCCGGCGCAGAAGACGCTGCCGAGCAGGGCAAAGCCGACACCGCGCGGATCGATCGCCTCGGCATGGGGACCGACGGCGAGCAGCACTCCGGCAAAGGCAACGAGCGCGACGATCCATCGCCGCATCGTCAGCGGCACGCGGTCGAGATAGGGCGTCAGCAGGATCACGATCAGCGGGTAGGTGTAGAAGATCGTCACCGCCATCGGCACCGACAGGTAGCGCAGCGCCGTCATGTAGCACAGCGCCGTGCCGACCGCGCAGCCGGCAAAGCGCAGCACGGCGGGCAGTTCCTGGCGGTTCAGCACCAGCCGCCGACCGGTTGCCCAGGCAAATCCGGCCAGCAACGGCACGAACAGCAGCGCCCGGTAGACCACGACATCGGACCCGGTGATGCCGAGCTGGGCACAGACCCGGGCTCCGACGATGTTGATGCCGTAGGCGGTCGCGCCGGTCAGCGCGAAGAGTGACCCGGTCAGGATCGACTGGCGCAGGTTGAGCCCGGCAAGGCCGAGATCGCTCATTGCCGGGCCTTGCCCGATGTCTTGGCGGATGTCTTGCCGGATGTCTTGGCGGTCGCCTTGGTGCCGGTCTTGGCCGCCGTCGATGCTGCGGTCTTGGCCGGAGTTGCCTTGGTGCCGGCTTTTGCTGCCGTGGTTGCGGCCTTCGCCGGCGCCGCGCGTGCGGCAATCGCGCCGGGGCGGGGCGGGGCGGGCTGTGATCCCGACTGGCGGATGGCACCCGAAGCGGCAGGCTGGGCGTTCCGTTGTGCGCCGCCGCGCAGCCCGATCGCGCCGGGCGATGCCGTCGTGATCACGCCGGGCAGTTGCAGCGGCGCGCCGACGGCAGCGGTCTTGCCATCGCCTTCTGCCGTCACCCCGACCGGGCGGGGACGGACGACAGGGGCAGTGATGGCAGCCGCTGCCGCTGTGGCCGCGGAGGGGAGCGGCGCGAAGGCCGCGGCCGGGGCGACCATGGCCCCATTGCCGGGGCCGCGTGCGACTTCGGTGCTGCCGGGTGCGCGGCCAAGGTGAACATCGATCGCCGGCAGTTCGGCCCGCGCGCCGAGCGTGGCGCGGCCGCCGGGGCTGGCGCCGCCGACCGAGCGGGCGCTGCCGCTGGTCTGCGGCATCATCACCGCATAGACCGAGCCGCTGTCGACATTCGGCATCGAAATGGCACCGCCGCTGTCATCATCCTCGCCGAGATAGAGCTGACGTCCCTTGCGGCATATC
>CALCZO010000098.1 GCA_937903315.1 uncultured Alphaproteobacteria bacterium | reverse complement strand
GCGCCGGCACCCAGACGATCGTGATCGACGGCGTGACGCATCTGAACGCGGCGACACACCGGGTCGTGCCGGACCGGATCGAGACCGGCACCTATGCGATGGCGGTAGCGATGACCGGCGGCGACGTGCTGCTCGAAGGCGCCAATGCCGAGCATCTCGCCGCCGCACTCGATGCCGTGCGCAAGGCGGGTGCGACGGTGATCGAGGAAGGCGGCGGCATCCGCATCACGCGCGGTGACGAGCCGCTGCGCGCGGTCGATATCACCACAGCGCCGTTCCCCGCCTTTCCCACCGATCTTCAGGCCCAGTTCATGGCGCTGATGACGCGGGCCAGGGGCACATCCCACATCACCGAGACGATTTTCGAGAACCGCTTCATGCATGTCTCGGAACTGTCGCGGCTTGGCGCGAAGATCGCGCTCAAGGGCGATCTGGCGATCGTCGAGGGTGTCGAGAGGCTGAAAGGCGCGCCGGTGATGGCGACCGACCTGCGCGCCTCGGTCAGCCTCGTCATCGCCGGGCTGGTGGCCGAGGGCGTGACAACGGTCAACCGGGTCTACCATCTCGATCGCGGGTTCGAGGCGCTGGAGAAGAAACTCGCCGCCTGCGGCGCGATCATCGAACGGATCCGGGGGTAAATCATGCTGCGCCTGTCGAGCCAAGCGCCGGATTTCGAGGCGGCGTTCCGCGCCCTGCTCGCCATGAAGCGCGAGGTGTCGGAGGATGTGGACGCGTCCGCCCGCGCCATCATCACCGATGTGCGGGCGCGGGGCGACGCTGCGCTTGTGGAACTGACCGAGCGCTACGACCGCGTCGATGTCGCCCGGCTCGGGCTGGAGATCACCGCCGCCGAACGGGCCGCGGCGCGGGCGAAAGCCGCGCCTGTGGCGGTCGCGGCGCTGGAATTTGCCGCCGCGCGCATCCGCGCCTACCACGAAAAGCAGGTGCCGCAGGACATGCAGGCCACCGACGATGCCGGGGTCATGCTCGGCTGGCGCTGGACACCGGTCGATTCGGCCGGGCTCTATGTGCCGGGCGGACAGGCGAGCTATCCGTCCTCGGTGCTGATGAATGCCATTCCGGCGCGGGTGGCAGGGGTCGGACGGCTGGTGATGGTGGTTCCCACGCCCGATGGCGCCGTCGATCCGCTGGTGCTGGTGGCCGCCGACATCGCGGGCGTGGATGCCATCTACCGTGTCGGCGGGGCGCAGGCGATCGCCGCGCTCGCCTATGGCACCGACACGATCGCGCCGGTCGCCAAGATCGTCGGACCGGGCAATGCCTATGTCGCGGCCGCCAAGCGGCTGGTGTTCGGCACGGTCGGCATCGACATGATCGCCGGCCCGTCCGAAGTGGTGGTGGTGGCCGATTCCACCGGCAACCCGGACTGGATCGCCGCCGACCTCATGGCGCAGGCCGAACATGACAGCGCCGCCCAGTCGATCCTGATCACCGACGATGCCGCGCTCGCCGATGCGGTGGCCGAGGCGGTGCAGCGCCAGTTGACTACCCTGCCGCGCGCCGCCATCGCGCGGGCAAGCTGGGACGCCTTCGGCGCGATCGTCACCGTACCCGACCTTGAGGCCGCCCTGCCGCTGGTCGACCGGCTCGCGCCCGAGCACCTCGAACTCCACGCTGCGGAGGCCGCCGCGCTGGCAGCGCGCGTCCGCCATGCCGGGGCGATCTTCATCGGTGCGCACACGCCAGAAGCCATCGGCGACTACGTCGGCGGCTCCAACCATGTGCTGCCGACGGCGCGGTCGGCGCGCTTTGCTTCCGGCCTCAGCGTGATGGATTTCGTCAAGCGCACGTCGCTGCTGTCCTGCTCGCCGCAGGCGCTGCGCCTGCTCGGCCCCGCCGCCATCGCACTGGGCGAGGCGGAGGGGCTGCAGGCCCATGCGCGATCAGTTGCAATCCGGCTCAATCTCTGATCATTCCTGACGACCATGGGCGACGACACTTCCACCAGACGGCTCTATTCCGTGATCCTCGACGAGACATCGATCGAGCGCGGCACGCCCGATCAGGAGCATGAGCGGCAGGTCGCCATCTATGACCTGATCGAGGAGAATTCCTTTGCCCTGTCGCATGACGACGGCGGACCCTATGCGCTGCATCTCGGGCTGATGAACAACCGGCTGGTGTTCGATATCCGGCGCGAGCAGGGCGAGACGGTGATCGTCCATGTGCTGTCGCTGACGCCCCTGAAGAAGATCATCAAGGACTACTTCATGATCTGCGACAGCTATTACGAGGCGATCCGCAGCGCCACCGCCGAGCGGATCGAATCGATCGACATGGCCCGGCGCGGCGTCCACAATGAGGGTTCCGCCATCGTGCAGGAACGCCTCGAAGGCAAGATCGACATCGACCATCAGACCGCGCGCCGCCTGTTCACGCTGATCGCGGCGCTCAACTGGACCGGGCGGGAAGCGTGAGCGGCGGCCCCCGGCCCCCGCTGACCTCGGTGCTGTTTGTCTGCACGCTCAATTCCGTCCGCTCGCCGATGGCCGAAGGGCTGGCGCGGCAGCTGCTCGGACGGGCCATCTACATCGACTCGGCCGGGCTTCAGCGGGCGGACCGGGACGCCTTCGCCCTCGCCGTGCTCAAGGAATGCGGCATCGATCTGGACGAGGACGAGCACCGCACCCTGCGCGAGGTCGATGTCGAGGGGTTCGACCTTGTCATCACGCTGTCGGGCGAGGCGCATGCCGTGATCAGCGAGCGGCTGCGCGCCACGGCCCAGCATCACCTCAACTGGCCGATTGACGATCCGACAATGGCAGGGCGGACCCGCGACACCAAGCTTGCGGCCTATCGCGCGGTGCGCGACCAGATCCGCAGCCTGATCAAGTCAGAACTGGTCCCGCTGCAAAAGCCCCGCCCGCAGTGTTAGGCGCCAGCCCGCCAGCCCGCATTTTACGGTTTGCAAACTTGCGCCGATCATCGTAGGCACAATTCCGTCACAGAGGGCCCAAATCGGTCATCGGCTCGCGTAAACGGGAAAATCACCATGGAATTTCTGGCCAACGTCAACTGGGTTGCTGTTCTCCAGATCATCTGGATCGACCTGCTGCTGGCGGGCGACAACGCAGTGGTGATCGCTCTGGCCTGTCGCCAGCTTCAGGGGCGCGACCGGACGCTCGGCATCATCCTCGGCGCGGGTGCGGCGATCCTGCTGCGCGTTCTGTTCACCCTCGTGGCCGCCACGCTGATGGGCTTTCCGTGGATCATGGCCGTCGGCGCGCTGCTGCTGCTGTGGATCGCGGTCAAGCTTATCGTACCCGAGGAAGCCGACGAGCACGGCATTGCCGCCCATGGCTCGATGTGGAAGGCCGTGCAGACCATCGCCATCGCCGATCTCGTGATGAGCCTCGACAATGTCATCGCGGTCGCCGCAGCGGCCAAGGGCGATCCCGGCCTGATCATCTTCGGCCTGATCGTCTCGATCCCGTTTGTGGTGTTCGGCAGCGCCCTGCTGATGAAGGTCATCGACCGGTTTCCGCTGCTCGTCTGGGCCGGTGCGGCGCTGCTCGGCTGGATCGCCGGCGAGATCTTCGCCAAGGACAAGGGCGTGATCGCCACCATCGGCACCTTGCCGCCGATCCCGATGGCGATCGGCGGTGCACTGTTCGTGATCGTGACCGGCTATCTGCTGCGCCGCGCCAAAGGCATCGGCTTTGACGGCGGGCGCGACTGACTTTCCCGCATTGCTTGCATGAAAAAGCCGCCGGAGCGCAAGCTCTCGGCGGCTTTTCGTCTTCCGGGGGATGGTACAGCCGGCTGGGCTCGAACCAGCGACCTTCGGAGCCACAATCCGACGCTCTAGCCAACTGAGCTACGGCTGCAAGTCATCGTTCCCGAATGCGCGCGGACCCTATGGGCATTCGCGCATGATTTCAAGGCCCGATTTGCCGGAAAAATACCCGGCTTCGCCGATGGCAAAACGGGCAACCCGATGGGCTGCCCGCTCACTTGCCGGACCGGTGCGGGAGCGCCGGCGTGCCTTGCGGCGTCTTACTTCTGCATCGAGGCAGCGAAGGACTTGACCGGCTCGGCGGCGTCGCTGGCCAGCTTCTGGCCAATCGCAGCCAGATCCTGGATCTGGGCCTGGGCGGCCTCGGCCTGCTTCTTGACGAAGTCGGCCTGAAGCGTCATCGCATCCTGCACCGTCTTGGCGCCGAACAGAGCCTGAAGGTGGTCGAACGACGCGTTGGTGTTGGTGCGCACCAGCTCAAGCGCCTTCAGGTTGAACGACATCGCGCCCGTACGGACAGCGTTGACGCTCTCTTCGAGCTTGCCGGTCGCCTTCTCGGCCGCATCCTTGACCGCCTCATACTGGGCGCGGGCCTGCTCCATGCCCTTTTCGGCGGTCTCGCGGACCTTTTCCTGCATCTGGGTCATCGGAGCCATGGCGGCCTGAACGGCGGTTTCAACAGCTTCGACAGCGGCGGGGGACTTCTTGGCAGCGGCCATGACAGCAATCCTTGTTTAGGGCGGTCAATCCAACCCGGCCACAAGGTTCCGCCCTGCCTGCCACCGGGCGCAGGCGACAACTGCGCCTGCACGATGGAGGTGTCATAGCACGTTTATTGTGCATTGCAACATATTTTGCAGATGCAATGCTGCAATGCATCATTTTTTCGGCGGCGCCTTCTTTGCGGGTGCCTTCGGTGCCGGCTTCGGCATGGCATCGCTAGCCGCATCAAAGGTCTGGCGCGCGCCTGCGGCGGCATCGTCGAACTGCTTCTTGGCCTTAACGCCGGCCTCCTGCATCTGGCCCTGCAAGGCCTGCGCCTGCGCCTGCATGAACTCGGACTGGATCGCCATCACCTCTTCCACCGTCTTGGCCTGCACCATGCGCTGGGCCATGTCGAAGGCCGCGTTCATGTTGCGCTCGGCAAAGCCGACGGTCATCTTCGAGGTTTCGGCCAGGCTCTTCTGGATCGGCAGGGGTCCGCCGGAGGCTTGATCGGACGCCTTCTGGGCCGCCCCGATGAAGGTCTCGAAGGCCTTGCGCGCCTGCTCGACACTGCGGGCGGCAAGATCGCGCATTTCGCTGGGCACTTCGAATGGATTCTTGGTCATGGAGTGTCCTTTCGGGGTCCGGTTGGCGAAGCCTGATCATGCCATGGCTTTTGCACAAAACAATCGCTGTTTGCCGCCTGCAACGGCATATCCCGGTGCCTCGTTAAGGTTGACAGACGATGAACACCGGCCAGACTGTCCCATTCATGGACGGTGCAAGGAGGACGGGCTACAACGTCTCGTTAGGAAATGCAGGTTGCGGCTCGGTCGCAGCGGGCCTGCGGCGTTACCGGTAGCGAGTGAGGACATGGCCATGACAACGCTTGCACGAGAGGCAGAACTGGTCCGCCTGCTGGGCGACGAGCGTAGCGCGGCGCTCGGGTCGTTGTCCCGCCCGCTGCTTATCCTGTCCGAGACCGGTGCCGTCATCTGGGCCTCGGAAGGCGCGCATGTCCTGTTCGGTTCGGATGCCGACGGGGCGCTTTCCTTCTCGCCTGGGGCTCCGGGCTTGCAGAAGGTGCGCAGTTTTGCCCGCACGGCCGATGTCGATGCGCGCTTTGCCGATGGGCTCCGGTTGTTCACACGCGGACGGCTTGAAACGGTGCCGGCGTCCTGCCAGAAAATTGAACTCGAGACGGGAGCCAGTGCGCTGCTGCTGGCCCTTGGCAAGGGCGCGGATGTCTCCCTGCCGCCGCGCAGCCCGGCGGCCGGTCTGCCGCGTGCTGTTTCCGACCTTGGCACGCCGGCTGCTGCGACCGTCACAGCTGCCTCTGCCCCGGACCCCGTCCCTGCCCCGCCGTCTGTCATGACGCCAGCACCCGCGCCAGCGCATACTCCCGCCTTTGCCGGGCGGCCGCAGCGCTTCGTATTCCTCACCGATGCCGATGGAACCATCGTGTCGATCTCGCCGGTCTTCGCCGAGGTCACCGGGATTGCTGCCGGCGCACTGGTCGGGCACAGCTTTGCCGATGTCATCGCCGAAGCCGATCCCGAACAGGCGGCGGTGATCGCCCGCGCGATGCTGGCCGGCCAGACCTGGCGCGGCATCACGGTGACATGGCCGCTGGCCGATGGCCGGGGTGGTTTGCCGATCGAACTGTCGGCGATGCCGGCCCATCATGCGGACCGCAGCCTGTCGGGGTACAATGGCTTCGGCCTCTGCCGTTTTGACCGGATCGTGCCCGGCGTCGTGGCACCTGCCATCACGGCCGCGCCGCAGCCGGACAGCACCA
>CALCZO010000097.1 GCA_937903315.1 uncultured Alphaproteobacteria bacterium | reverse complement strand
AGCTGCATGCCGATCCACGCGCCGAACGAGATGCCGGCGATCCAGCAGGTCTTGGCGTCCGGGTTGAGCGCCTGCACCCAATCGAGCGCGGCGGCGGCATCGGACAACTCACCCTGACCGTGGTCGAACACGCCCTGCGACCGGCCGACGCCACGGAAATTGAACCGCAGTACCGAAAAGCCACGCTCGGCAAAGGCATAGTACAGGTTATAGACAATCTGGTTGTTCATCGTGCCGCCGAACTGCGGATGCGGATGCAGCACGATGGCAAGCGGGGCGCCGCGCTGCTTTGCGGGCTGGTAACGCCCTTCGAGCCGGCCGGCAGGACCGTTGAAAATCACTTCTGGCATCGTAAAAACCCCGGAAAAAAGGGAGCGCGGCCGCTGGATGAAGCGCCTTCTAACATGGTCAGGGGGCGAAAAAGCAAGGAAATTCCGCTCTCTCGCGAGCATGAGCGGCTCGTTCCGCTGCAAACCGTCCGCGGGCAGGAAAAGTCGCCCGAAAACCTTGACGACGGCGCTCCGAATACCCATAACCTGTTAGAGAGGTTCTAAACTACACGCAAAGGTTGCATTTTGCAAACCTTTGCCGGAGAAGCAATGACAACGGCCCGCGCCTATTGCGACTGGAACGCGACAGCACCGATCAGCCCTGACGTGGCTGCGGCGGTGGCCGCTGCGCTGTCGCTTGGCAATCCGTCGTCGATTCATCACGAGGGGCGGGCGGCGCGCGCGGCGGTGGATGCGGCACGCGCCGAGGTGGCGATGCTTGCCGGCGTTTCGGCGTCGCAGATCGTTTTCACGTCCGGCGGGACGGAAGCGGCGTCAACCGCGCTTCAGCCGGTCCATGCCGATGCGGTGCTGTTTGCCGGGGCAGCCGAACATGCCTGTGTGCGCGCCGGTGGCGGCTATGCTCCCGCACGGCGGCAGAGTGTGCCCGTCGACTCCGCCGGACGGGTCACGCCCGAGGCGCTGGAGGCGGCGGTCAGCGCCAGCGGCATTGCTGTCGGGCTGGTGCATGTCGCGGTGCAGGCCGCCAACAACGAGACCGGCGCGCTGACGCCGCTCGACACGTTCGAACTCTGCCGGGCGCGCGGCTGGCGGCTGACCATCGATGCGGTTCAGGCCGCCGGCCGGGTAGATCTTGCGCCCTACGCGGCGCTGGCCGACGAACTCCTCATCTCCGGCCATAAGATCGGCGCACCCAAGGGTGTTGGCGCGCTGGTCCTGCGCGCTGATGTCTGTGCCAATCCGCGGCCGCTGATCCGTGGCGGCGGGCAGGAGCGGGGACATCGGGCGGGAACGGAAAATGTCGCCGGGATCGTCGGGTTCGGCATGGCGGCTCGGCAGGCGCTGGCGGGGCTGGCGGGTTACGACTCAGTGACATCCCTGCGCGACCGATTCGAGCGCCGCTTGCAGCAAATTGCCCCGGATGTGACGATTTTCGCGGCCGAAGAGGCGCGGATCGGCAATACCAGCCTGTTTGCAGTTGAGGGCCTGAAGGCACAAACCGCGCTGATTGCTTTTGATCTGGATCAAATTGCTGTATCGAGCGGGTCTGCCTGTTCGTCCGGCAAGGTCGCATCCAGCCATGTGCTTGCTGCCATGGGAGTGCGGGCGGATCGGGCGGTTTGTGCGATCCGCGCCAGCTTCGGGCCGACCTCGGTCGATGCGGATGTGGACCGGCTTCTTGACAGTCTGGAGCGGCAGCTTGCCCGGCTCCGGACGCGCCGCCAGAGCGCGGCGTGACGTGCCTGAGACATGACAACCCCACCCCCCGGTCCTTGAAACCGGAGAGGAGAGGACACGATGGCTGCGGTAAAAGAGACGGTTGACCTCGCACGGTCGATCGACGTCGATCAGTACAAGTACGGGTTCGTGACCGATATCGAGTCCGAGCTGGCGCCCAAGGGGCTGAACGAGGATATCGTCCGCTACATTTCGGCCAAGAAAGGCGAGCCCGACTGGCTGCTCGACTGGCGGCTGGAGGCCTTCCGTCGCTGGAAGACGATGACCGAGCCGACCTGGTCGCGCGTCCACTACCCGCCGATCGATTTTCAGGACCTGCATTACTACGCCGCGCCGAAGGGGACGGCGGGACCGAAATCGCTCGACGAAGTCGATCCCGAACTGCTGAAGATGTACGAGAAACTCGGCATTCCGCTGCGCGAGCGCGAAGTTCTGCTGGGCATCGAGGGGGCCAAGGTCGCCGTGGATGCGGTGTTCGACTCGGTCTCCGTGGTCACGACCTTCAAGGAGGAACTGGCCAAGGCGGGTGTGATCTTCTGTGCGATTTCCGAAGCGGTACGCGAGCATCCTGAACTGGTGAGAAAGTACCTCGGCACCGTGGTGCCGACGACCGACAATTTCTATGCGACGCTGAATTCTGCGGTGTTTTCAGACGGGTCGTTCGTCTACGTGCCGCCGGGTGTGCGCTGCCCGATGGAACTGTCGACCTACTTCCGCATCAATGAGCAGAAGACCGGGCAGTTCGAGCGGACCCTCATCATCGCCGACAAGGGGGCCTATGTCAGCTATCTCGAAGGCTGCACGGCGCCGAAACGCGATGAAAACCAACTGCATGCGGCGGTGGTCGAACTGATCGCGCTCGATGACGCCGAGATCAAGTACTCGACGGTCCAGAACTGGTATCCGGGCGACAAGGACGGCAAGGGCGGCATCTACAATTTCGTCACCAAGCGCGGCGACTGCCGCGGTGCGCGCTCCAAGATCTCGTGGACGCAGGTCGAGACCGGATCGGCGATCACCTGGAAATATCCGTCCTGCATCCTGCGCGGCGACGGTTCGTCCGGCGAGTTTTATTCCATCGCTATTTCCAATGGCTATCAGCAGGTCGATTCAGGCACCAAGATGATCCATCTTGGCCGCGACACGACCTCGAAGATCATCTCCAAGGGCATCGCCGCCGGCCATTCGGACAACACCTATCGCGGTCTGGTCTCGGCGCACCGCAAGGCCAGGGGCGCGCGCAACTTCACCAATTGCGACAGCCTGCTGATCGGCGACCAGTGCGGCGCCCATACCGTGCCGTATATCGAATCGAAAAACGCCTCTGCGGTGTTCGAACACGAGGCAACCACGTCCAAAATCGCCGAGGACCAGTTGTTCTACTGTCTTCAGCGCGGACTCGACGAGGAAGCGGCGGTCGCGCTGATCGTCAACGGCTTCGTGAAGGACGTGCTCCAGCAACTGCCGATGGAGTTTGCCGTGGAAGCGCAGAAACTCATCGCCGTCAGCCTTGAAGGCTCGGTCGGCTGATCGCCGGACCGCGCCTCGACAACAGATCTTACTGTCGAACGGATCGGGAATTGACCCGGTTTCGACGACCATAACGGATAGACCGATCATGACCGAACTGGCCGCGCTTGAAGCCCAGAAAAAGACCATCAGCGACGCCATTGCCGCGCTTTCGGGCGATCTGGACCGCCATGCCCTCAGCCGGGCCCTGCCGACCGTCAGCACAACCCGGCTGGCCTCGCTCCGTCGGCAGCTGGCGACGGTCAACATGAAGCTGAAACAGGCCGCAAAGACCGCCGGGTGACCGGATAACGGTCCGAACGACCGGACAACAACCTGAATACGTTCAATTGACTGCGTGCCGCTCGGGATCAACCTCCAGCCTGGTCACGCGCAAAGATAACGGAACAAGACCATGCTTGAGATCAAGAACCTCTACGTCAAGATCGCCGACAGCGACACGCAGATCATCAACGGGCTCAGCCTCTCGGTGGCTGCCGGCGAGGTGGCTGCCATCATGGGGCCGAACGGCTCGGGCAAGTCGACCCTGTCCTATGTCATCGCCGGCAAGGAGGATTACGAGGTCACCGGCGGCGATATCCTGCTCAACGGACAGAGCATTCTGGAGATGGAGGCGCATGAGCGCGCGGCGGCCGGGCTGTTCCTTGCCTTCCAGTATCCGCTGGAAATTCCGGGCGTGGCGACGATGACCTTCCTCAAGGCGGCGATGAACGCGCAGCGCAAGTCGCGCGGCGAGGACGAAATCGGCCCCGGCGACTTCATGAAGGCGGTGAGGAGCGCAGCGGCCAGCCTGAAGATCGACCCCGAGATGCTGAAGCGGGCGCTGAATGTCGGCTTTTCGGGCGGCGAGAAGAAGCGCATGGAAATCCTCCAGATGGCGCTGCTGCAGCCGAAGTTCTGCATTCTCGACGAAACCGATTCCGGCCTCGACATCGACGCGCTGCGGATCGTTTCCGAGGGCGTCAACGCGCTGCGCGGCAAGGATCGCGGCATGCTGGTCATCACCCATTATCAGCGCCTGCTCGACCATATTGTGCCCGATACCGTGCACGTGATGGCCAAGGGGCAGATCGTCGGCACCGGCGGGCCGGAGCTGGCGCTCGAACTGGAGCAGAATGGCTATCGCGACTACGTCGAAGACGCTGCGTGAGGCACCAATGACCGTGACAGCCATGAAGACGAAGGCCGAGCAGCAGCTCGCCGCGCAGTTCGCCACCCTGATCAGCGGCCTGCCGGGCGCCGATTCGACCCGGCAGCGCCGGCAGGAGGCGTTCGCGCGCTTCGAGCGGACCGGTCTGCCGAGCCGCCGGCTGGAAAGCTGGCACTATACCGACTGGAAGGGCATGACCGGCGAAGCCCTGCCGCTCGACGGCACGGTTTCGGACGCCGATCTCGCCGAGGCGAGCGCCGAGACCGGCCCGCTGTTCGATCCCAAGGCGACCGGGGTCCTGCTCATCAACGACCTCATGGCAGCCATCACAGGCGTGCCGGATGGGGTCGAGGTGGTCGATCTGGCTACGGCGTTGCGGGAGCAGCACCCGCTGGCGGGGCTGCTCGGAACGGCGTTTTCGGCCGAGTCGGACCCGATGGCCGCTCTCAACGAGGCGATGTTCTCCGGCGGCCTGCTTGTGCGTGTCGGCAAGGGCGTCAAGCTGAGCCAGACACTGTTTGCCAACAATGCCATGGTCTCGCAGACGCCGCGCGCGGTCATCGCGCGGGCGCTGGTGATTGTCGAGGATGATGCCGAACTGACCGTGGTCGATGCGATCTCCGGAACCGGGCAGGGCGGTTCGCAACTCTCGACGGTCGTCGAGTTCATCGTCGGCGACCGCGCGCGTGTCGAATACATCACGCTGAACGCCATGGACGACAAGGCACAGGTTCTGACGGGGGTCGGCGTCCGGCTGGGGCGCGATGCCACATTCAACACGCTCAATTTTGCCCTCGGCGGCAAGGCGAGCCGGCATCAGATCCATGCGACGCTGGCGGGCGAGCATGCCAAGCTCGGGCTGCGCGGCGTCTCGCTGGTCAGGGGCGAACAGCATATGGACACCACGCTGGTGGTCGACCATCAGGCACCGGGCTGCGAAAGCCGCGAGTTGTTCCGCGCCGTTGTCGACGGTGAGGGGACGGGTGTGTTTCAGGGCAAGATCGTCGTGCGGCAGGCTGCACAGAAGACCGATGGGCGCATGGCCTCCAACGCCATCCTGCTGTCGGACGACGCGACGATGAACAACAAGCCGGAACTCGAGATTTTCGCGGACGATGTGCAGTGCGCCCATGGCGCAACCTGCGGCGCGCTCGATGACGACCTCCTGTTCTACCTTCAGGCGCGCGGTCTGCCGCGGGCCGAGGCCGAGGCGATCATGGTGCAGGCCTTTCTGGGCGAGGTGCTCGAAATGGTGAGCGACGAGGCCGTCCGTGACAAGCTCAACGGGCTTGTGGCCGATTGGCTGGCGGCAAGGGCGCGCGCATGAGCTACGATATCGCCCGCATCCGCGCAGACTTCCCGGCTCTGGGGCTGAAGCCCTACGGCAAGCCGCTGGTCTATCTCGACAATGCCGCCTCGGCACAGAAGCCGCGGCAGGTGCTGGACCGGATGCGGCAGGTCTACGAGACCGAATACGCCAACGTCCATCGCGGGCTGCATTATCTCGCCAACGCGGCGACGGAAGCCTATGAGGGTGCGCGCGAGACCGTGCGGGCGTTTCTCAACGCGCCGTCCGCCGACGGGATCATCTTCACCAAGAACGCGACCGAAAGCCTCAATCTGATCGCCGCGTCGCTGGGACGGCACCTGGCGATCGGCGAAGGCGACGAGATCGTCCTGTCGATCATGGAGCATCATTCCAACATCGTGCCGTGGAACTACTGGCGGGAAGCCAAGGGCGCGGTGATCAAGTGGGCGCCGGTGGACGAGGACGGCAACTTCCTGCTCGATGCGTTCGAGGCGCTGCTGACCGAGCGCACCAAGGTTGTCTCGATCACGCAGATGTCGAATGCGCTCGGCACCATCGTGCCGGTGAAGGATGTGGTCCGCATTGCCCATGCACGCGGCATTCCGGTGGTGGTGGATGGCTCGCAAGGGGCTGTGCACCTGCCGGTCGATGTGCAGGACATCGACTGCGATTTCTACGTGCTGACCGGACACAAGCTCTACGGGCCATCGGGCATCGGCGCGCTCTATGGCAAGGCGAAATGGCTTGAGGCGATGCCGCCGTTTCTGGGCGGCGGCGAGATGATTCGCGAGGTGACGGAGGAGGGGGTGACCTACGGCGTCCCGCCCCACCGCTTCGAGGCGGGAACGCCAGCGATCGTGCCGGCGGCGGGCCTTGGTGCAGCGCTCGATTACATCAACGCCATCGGCAAGGATGCGATTGCCGCCCATGAGGCTGATCTTGTCGCCTATGCGCATGAGCGGCTTTCCGCGATCAATTCGATCCGGCTGGTCGGCACGGCAAAGCACAAGGGCGCGATCGTATCGTTCTCGTTCCCGAACGCGCATGCCCATGACATCGCCACGGTCATCGACCGCTATGGCGTCGCGGTGCGGGCCGGCACGCATTGCACGATGCCGCTGCTGAAGCGCTTTGGCGAGACGGCCACCTGCCGGGCCTCGTTCGCGCTCTACAACACGCGCGACGAGGTCGACGCGCTCGCCGATGCGCTGGTGCGCGCCCACCGACTGTTCTCATGAGGATCCCGGCATGAATGATACTTTCAGCGAGCCGAACCGTCCGACAACAGCCGCTGCCGACACCTTGCCGCCGGAAGAAATCGATCGGCTGACCGATCTCATCATCGGTGCGATGAAGACCGTGTACGACCCGGAAATTCCGGCCGACATCTACGAACTCGGGCTGATCTACCGCATCGAGATCAAGGACGACCGCCACATCGATGTCGACATGACACTGACCGCGCCGGGCTGTCCCGTGGCGGGCGAGATGCCCGGCTGGGTCGAGAATGCCGTCAACACCGTTCCGGGCGTGGCCGGCTGCACGGTCAGGATGGTGTTCGATCCGCCGTGGGACCAGAGCCGGATGTCCGATCTCGCCCGCGTCTCGCTCGATATGTGGTGAGCCGGTTCAGGCCTTCGCGCCCGTTACCTCGGCCGCCCACATCAATTGCCGCCATGTCTCGTCATCGACCGGGATGCCGTTGCGCTCCCGCTCGGCCTTGACCTCGCGCTCCCTGTCTCCGGGCGATCGGACCTTGTCGACGCCCGGCTGCGGCGCGGCGCTGCGCTGGTAATCGGCCAGCGCCGCGATTCGTGCCGCGCGGCCATCCGCCCCACCGAGGCGATCGGGATCGAAGACGATTCCGAACAGGTTGTTGATGATCCAGCTCCTGTTCTCGGTGGTGTTGACGGTGTGACCGCCGGCCAGCGCGGCGCTGAGCAGTTCGGCCATCAGCGCGATGCCGGCCCCCTTGTGATCACCGAACGGCAGCAGCGCCCCGACCCGGTCGCCCATCACCACGCCGGGATCGGTCGTCGGGTTGCCGGCCTCGTCGATCAGGTAGCCGTCCGGCACCCGCTCGCCCTTGTTGAAGGCAACGCGGGCCTTGCCGTGGGCCATTCGGCTGGTGGCGAAGTCGAGGATCAGCGGTGTCTCGCCGTTGGGGATGCCGATGGCGTGCGGATTGGTGCCGAACCGCGATTCCCGCGCGCCGAACGGAGCGACCGACGAAGGCCGGCCGGCCACATTGACCCAGAACATCGAGACCAGCCCCTCGGCCGCCGCCATCTCGGCATAGGTGCCGATCCGGCCGATATGGTGGGCGTTGATGAGATTGACGATGGCCGCGCCGCCGCTGCGGGCCATCGCAATCGCCTGTTCGGTGGCAAAGCGGGCAACCGAGGGGCCAAGTGCGACATGCGCATCGATGGTCAGGAACGGCGGGGCGGATGAGGTGATTTCCGGTTGGTTGGACGGCGTGAGCCAGCCATCCTTCCACGAGCCGATATAGCCGGGGATCATGCCGACGCCGTGGCTGTCATGGCCGGTCAGGTTGGCGAGCACGAGGTGCCGGCTTGTCGCCTCCGCCTCGGCTGTCGTCCATCCGGCCGCGATGAAAATGCGGTTGGACAGGGCGGTCAGTTCGTCGGCGGAATGCAGCGTGAAGGCCATGGTACCGGACTCGGGGTAGGTTGTATGACAAGCAGATAGGGGCAAATCGTGCCCATAAACGCAAGCAGAATAACCGTGATCGGTTTGGCCCCTCGACCTTGCCGCCGGAAATGCCTATATTCGACTGCAACCTGCTTCACCGGGCCTTGAACCCGGCGTGTTTGGAGGATCTGGGCATGGCCCGCATGGCTATCATGCAGCTCACTGAAGCTGCGGCAGAACGGATTCGGGATCAGGTGGCCCGATCCGAAACACCGGTCCTCGGTCTGCGCGTCGGCGTGGAAAAGGGCGGGTGCGCCGGAATGTCCTACACGATGACCTATGCCTCGGAACTCAAGCCGTTTGACGAGGTTGTCGAAAGTCGCGGCGTCAAGCTGATCGTCGACTCAAAGGCGGTGCTGTTTCTGCTCGGCACCACGCTTGATGTCAAAGCGGACAAGTTCTCGTCGGGATTCGTGTTTCTCAATCCCAACGAGACATCGCATTGCGGGTGCGGCGAATCGGTCGCGATCGAGCCGGCCAAGCCCGATATGCTGGCGCAGTGATGGATGCCGAAGCCATCCGCGACGCCTTCGCGCCGTTTGGCACGGTCGATCTGCGCAAGATGTTCGGCGGCACCGGCATCTACCGCGACAAGGTGATGTTCGCGCTCGAAGCCTATGGCGAACTGTATCTGAAGGCGGCGCCGGAGGACGAGCCGGCGTTTGCCGCCGCCGGGTGCCGGCCGTTCATCTATGACGGCAAGGTCGATCCGGCGACCGGAGCGGCCAAACCGGTCAAGCTCGGGTACTGGACCGTGCCCGATGCGGCGTTCGACGATGCCGATATGCTGCGCGAATGGGCCGGGCGGGCGTTTGCCACCGCGCGGGCCGCGGCGGATCGCAAGGTTGCGATGCTGACCGATCTGCGCGCACGCAGCACCAGGACCCCCGATCCGGCATAAGCCCAAGACGCAAAGAGCCGGGCTTTGGACCCGGCTCGTTGTCATTGATTCTGCATCGGGCCTGGCCCGCCAGCGTGATTACTGCTTGTTGCCGCCGCCCTGATAGAACGGGCCGCCCGGACCGCTCGGGGACTGGCCGTAGCCGCCCTGATTGCCGGGGCCGCCCATGCCACGATCATCGCGACGCCAGCCGCGCTCGCCGCGGCCTTCGCCGCGCTCGCGCCAGCCACGCCGTTCGCCATCGCCCATCATGCCGCGACGGCGCTCCATGCGCTGGTCGATCTTCTGCTTCTGGGCGTCGTCCAGCGTCGCATAGAACGATTTTGCGGGAGCAACCGCGTTCTGGGCCGAATCGGCCGCCTTGCGCAGGGCAATCGCCATCTTCTCCAACCGCTCCGGCGGGGTGATCTTGGCTGCATTGGGGCCAAAGCTGCCGCAGACTTCGGTCTGCATCGCCACGACCGACGCCGCCATATTGTCCGCCAGCTTGTCGAATTCGGCAGACTGTCCGGCATTGAGGTTGAGATCAGCCTTCAGATAGGCCCGCATGACCGGCTGGAACCGGTTGATCTCGGCCTTGCAGAAGCGCTCGATCCGGGCGCCGCCCCGCTGGCCGCCATGCCCGCCTCTGCCCCAGCCTCCATGGTTGCCGTAATACTGGGCACTGGCTGCACCGACGCCCGCAACAACGACAACGCCGGCAATCATGGTTGAGAGAACAGGGCGATTCTTGATAAACTGGGTCAAGCGAGACATGATGATTTCTCTCCGTGTTGAATGTGAGTTAAGTAAGCGCTCTGGTTCCCGCAAAATCAAATTAAAGCTTCGTCATGTTATTACGCATTTGTAATGTTATCCGGCGCTCAGACAGCAAGTATAACTCTGGTGTTGCCTTCCGTTTGCCACAACTGCACGCTGGCGGAGCGAACCGCTTGGCATTGTTGAAAATCCTGAGGCGTGCGGCGATGCGATCAATCGAAAATTAACAAAGAAACGTAAAACTCTGCCTCACGTGAGGTAGCCATGAAGACCAATCAGATTTTCCACCAGACCATGCTGCGCGATTACGCGATTGCGGGCGTTGTGCTCATGGTCATGATCGTGTTCGGCGTTCATTCCTTCAACCGCTTCATTGATAGCATGCGGCAGAATGTGCGCATTGAGACCGCGCAAATCGACAAGACGGCGCCGGCTGTGCGCAATTATACGGTCGTTCGCTCGGTTCTTGACGATACGGTTGCGACCGGCTCGATTCCCAGCCGGCCTGTTGTTCTCGACCCGTGCACCGGGCAAGTGAAATCGCGCTAACGCTGCCCGTCCGGCACGCGTCGCTATTATCTCATTGCCATTTATCAACTTTTCCTCCATAGAGGCGCTGCATTGCGGCGCCTTTTTGCGTCGCGGCTGCTTATTGTTGATTTTTCGGCGGGCCATGCCGGTCCGCAAGTTGGAGCGCCAGGGGGTGCTCCGGAAAGAACGGACCGATGAAATTTTCCGAACTCGGCTTGTCCGAGCGCGTCCTCGCAGCCGTAGAGGCGACGGGGTATACCACGCCGACACCGATCCAGGCCGAGGCCATTCCCAAAGTGCTGGAGCGCAAGGATGTGCTCGGCATCGCCCAGACAGGCACCGGCAAGACGGCGGCGTTCACGCTGCCGATGCTGTCGCTGCTTGAACGGGGCAGGGCGCGGGCCAGAATGCCGCGCACGCTCATTCTTGAACCGACGCGCGAACTTGCCGCGCAGGTGGAAGAGAGCTTCAACCGCTATTCCGGCAATCAGAAGCTGACGGTCGCGCTGCTGATCGGTGGCGTCTCGTTTGCCGAACAGGATATGAAGATCACCCGCGGCGTCGACGTGCTGATCGCCACGCCGGGCCGTCTGCTCGATCATTTCGAGCGCGGCAAGCTGCTGCTGACCGGCATCGAGGTGCTGGTGATCGATGAGGCGGACCGCATGCTCGACATGGGGTTCATCCCCGATATCGAGCGCATCTGCAAGCTGGTGCCGTTCACGCGTCAGACGCTGTTCTTCACCG
>CALCZO010000096.1 GCA_937903315.1 uncultured Alphaproteobacteria bacterium | reverse complement strand
CAGCCCGATTCGCCGACAAGGGCGAGCGTTTCGCCCTTTTGCAGAGTGAACGAAACGTTCTCCACCGCATGGACGCGGCCGCGGACCCGGCCGAGCAGACCGCCGCGAATGGAGAACCGGGTCGTCAGTCCCTCGACGCGCAGCAGCGGCTGTTCGGCCTTGGAGATCGTGTCGGGCACTGGACTGGCGGGCACGAGCACGGCGCCGTTCGTCGGATCGATCACCGGAAAGCGCAAGGGGCGCACCTGCCCCTGCATTTCGCCGAGCTTGGGCACCGCAGCCAGAAGCGCCTTGGTATAGCCATGGCGCGGAGCGGTGAAAATCGTCGTTGCGGCCTCGTCTTCCTGCTTCTTGCCGCGCCACATCACCGCGACGCGGTCGGCAATTTCGGCCACGACCGCCATATCGTGGGTGATGAACACGACAGCCATGCCCTCTTCGGCCTGAAGCACCTTGATCAGGTCGAGAATCTGGGCCTGGATCGTCACGTCCAGTGCGGTCGTCGGCTCGTCGGCGATGAGGATTTTAGGCTTGCAGGCCAGCGCCATGGCGATCATCACGCGCTGGCGCATGCCGCCGGAAAGGCGGTGGGGATAGTCGCCGAACCGCTCGCGGGCGGCGGGAATGCGGACGCGATCGAGAATCCGGATGGCCTCTTGCTCCGCCTCAGACGCATTCATCGCGCGATGATATTGCAGCGCCTCGCAGATCTGCTTGCCCACGGTCAGCACCGGGTTGAGGCTGGTCATCGGCTCCTGAAAAATCATCGAAATGTCGTTGCCACGGACAGCCCGCATCTCCGTTTCGGTGAGAGCGAGCAGGTCGCGCCCCTCGAACAGGATGCGTCCGTCGATGCGGCCATTGGCCGACGCGATCAGCCGCATGATCGACAACGCCGTCACGCTCTTGCCCGAGCCGGATTCGCCGACGATGGCCAGCGTCTCGCCGGCGTTCACATCGAACGAGACATCGTCGACCGCGGTGCGCCATTGGCCGCCGACACGGAAGGATGTCCTGAGGTTCTGGACCGAGAGAAGGGGGCCGGTCATCGCTCGCCCTTCAGCTTGGGATCGATGGCGTCGCGCAGGCCGTCGCCGAGGATGTTCAGCCCGAACACAACGATCAGGATCGCGATGCTGGGCGAGAGCACGAGCCAGTAGCTGTCGAGAATGTTCTCGAACCCCTCGCGGATCATGCCGCCCCATGTCGGGATCGGCGGCTTGACGCCCAGCCCGATGAAGGCGAGCGAGGCTTCGGTGCGGATCGCATTGGCCAGCCACAGCGACCCCATCACCAGAATTTCGGGGAAGATGTTGGGCAGGATATGCCCGGACATCAGACGGAGATCGGAAAAGCCGAGCGCGCGTCCGGCGTCGATGAATTCGCGCTCCTTGACCGCAATGGTCGGCGCGCGGGCGATGCGCGCGAACGAGGGGATCGAGGTCAGCGCGATGGCGATGATGATGTTGGTCATCGACGGGCCCAGCATCGCAACGAGGATGAGGCCGAGAATCAGCGACGGGAATGCCAGCAGCATGTCCATCATCTGCATGACGACGATGTCGAGCCGCCCGCCGTGCCAGCCGGCCAGAATTCCGATGATCGAGCCGATCACCAGCGCCAGCACGGTCGAGGCTATGCCGATCACCAGCGAAATCCGCGCGCCATAGAGCAGGCGCGAGAGAATGTCGCGGCCATAATAGTCGGTGCCGAGATAGAAATTGTCGAATGGCGGCTTGAGCTTGGTCAGCACGTTCTGCTCGACCGGATCATGCGGCGACAGCCAAGGAGCAAAGACGGCCAGCAGCAGCACGACAACGAAGATCACCAGACCCAGCCACGAGGTCTTGTTGGCATTGAAGGCAGAGACGGTGGTTTTCAGCCAGCGGCGACGCGGCGGCGGAGCGGCGGGGGCTTCGTGGATCGAACCGCTCATGACAGCTTCACCCGCGGATCGACGAAGGCATAGGCAAGGTCGGTGAGAACATTCACAACCACGACGATGAGCGTGTAGATGACCATCATTCCTTGCAGCATGGTGTAATCGCGCTGGTTGAGCGCGCCGATGATCAGCTTGCCGAGGCCCGGCCGGTTGAACACGATTTCAGTCAGCACCGAATTGCCGATCAGGATGCCGAGATAAAGCCCGACAACGGTGACCACGGGGATCAGGGCGTTGCGCAGCGCATGACGCCAGACGATGACGTTCCACGGAACGCCCTTGGCGCGGGCGGTGCGGACGTAGTCCTCCTGCATCACCTCCAGCAGGGCCGAGCGGGTCACGCGGGTGATATAGGCCGCCATGATCAGCCCGAGATTGAGCGCGGGCAGGGTGATCGACTGGAACCAGGCCCATGGCGTCGAGCGGTTGCCGCTGATCACCGGAAACCAGTTCAGAATCAGCGAAAAGACGATGAGCAGCAGGATCGCCGAGACGAATGGCGGGAAGGACAGGCCGAGCAGCGATGTCAGGCGGGTGAAATAATCGGGCATGCGGTTGCGGTTGACCGCAGCCCAGACGCCCAGCGGCACGCCGATGGCAGTGCCGAGGATCATCGAGACAAAGGTCAGTTCCAGCGTCCACGGCAGGACAGCGACGATCTCCTGGATCACCGGACGGCCGGTGACCAGCGAGACGCCCCAATCGCCCCGGAGTGCACCGGCCAGAAAGCCGAAGTACTGCTCCGGCAACGACCGGTCCAGCCCCAGACGGGTGCGCAGGGCGGCAATCGCGGTTGCATCCGCCTGATCGCCGAGGATGATCTGCGCCGGATCGCCCGGCACGATGCGGACGACGAGAAACACCAGCGTCAGCACCGCGAACAGCGTCACCAGCGAAAACAGCAGCCGTTTGACGAGAAATGTTCCCATGACGGGGAAAACGGACGGGCGTTATTGGCGCCCGTCCGCATGCCTTACTTGGTGAAGCGGGTCATTTCGGTGACCGGCGGGCCGAGGTTGAGCGAGCCCTTCAGTTCATAGCCCAGATCGAGGCTGTCGCGGATGGCCCAGTTCATCAGCATCTCGTTGACCGGAACCGCGCAGACTTCGGCGATGATCTTGTCCTGTGCGGCTTTCCACAGCGCGATCTGCTTGGCGGCGTCCCGTTCATTGCGCGCAGCGTCGATTTCCGCATCCGCAACCTTGCAATGCGAGAAATTGGTTACCGCCGTCGGTGTCTTGACGATCGAACGCGAGTGGAAGAACTGCGTCAGATAGACATCGGCGATCGGGAACCGGGCCGCCTGAAAATGCGTCAGCTGCGACAGATCCTGACGGATCTGCTGGTGGAAGGTCGGATGCTCGACCGGCGTGATGTCGAGGGTGATGCCCGCCCGCTTCAGCTGGGCCTGCACCGCCTCGATGAAGCTCATCATGCCCGGCAGCGTGGTATGGATCGCCTTGATCGTGATGCCGTTGGGGTGGCCGGCTTCCGCCAGCAACGCCTTGGCCTTGGCGATGTCATGCGGGAGCAACGCCGCCGTCTCGTTGGTGCCGAGATAGCCTGACGGGACCACCGATACGGCCTGCCGCGAGATATTCTGGCCGCGGAACTGCCAGATTCCTTCCCGGCTGATGGCATGGGCGACAGCCTGGCGCACCTTGAGGTTGTCGAGGGGCGGCTGCATCATGTTGAGGTGAACCACGGACATTTCCGCCGGTCCGAAGGTCAGAACCTTCAGGCCCGGCGTCTTGTTCGTCCGTTCGACCCACGCCTGTTCCTGACGGCCGATCATCATGTCGATCTCGCCCGCCTGCAAGGCAAGGTCACGCGAGGCGTCGGACGGAATGAACCGGTAGATGATTTCCTTCAGCTTCGGCTCGCCACGGAAATACTTGGGGTTCGCAACCAGCTTCACGTACTGCTGAGGCACATATTCGGCGAACATGAAGGGGCCGGTGCCGGCCGGCTTCTTGCCGAAACCATCCTTGCCCAGCGCCTCGGCGGCCTTTTTGCAGACCATATTGCCGCCGTGATAGTTCATGACCTGCCCGAGCAGGCTCGGAATGGCCTGCTTGAGGGTGATCTTGATCGTGTACTTGTCGACGGCCTCGACCTTGTCGAAGGCCGAATAATCCGACGAAAACGCCGAACTGTCTTTCGTCGATGCCCGCTTGAGCGAGAACACCGCATCGTCGGCGGTGAATTCGCCACCGTCATGATGGCACTGGACGCCCTGGCGGAGCTTGAAGGTCCATTCCTTGCCGTCGGGCGAGGAGGTCCAGCTCTGGGCGATATCCGGCTCGATCTGGTCTGGCGAAAACTGGCCCGGCTTGATCCGGACAAGGCCGTTGAACATCCAGTTCATCAGCGCCTTGCCGGGCGTGCCGGAGTTGATGTGCGGGTCCAGCACACCGGCGTCCTGCGTCTGCATCCCGACGACGAGCGTCGTCTTCTGCGCCAGAACCGGCGATGCACTCATCAGGGCTGCCAGTGCCGCCCCGGCCATCCAAGTCACTCTCATACCATCCTCCATCATGAGACGATCTGCCGCCGTCCGTGATCACAGCGTATCTTCTAAACGGCAGTTCACAAGTACTTCTGCAATCGCCGCGCTGTTGGGCAGGGCGAGAACGGTGGCGACAACCTCGGCAAGATCGCCGGGCTGGATCATCAGGTCGGCCGGGAACGCCGCGCCTGCGGTCATGTCAGTGCGCACAAACGACGGGCAGACTGCCGTTGCGCGCACGCCCTGGTCCCAGCCGATGCGGCGGGCCGCATGGGTCAGCGCAAGGGCGGCAAACTTGGTCATGTTGTAGGCCACCGCGTCGTTTCTCACCCGTTTGCCCGACATCGAGACGATAGTCACGATCCGCCCGCTGCCGGCCCGTTCCAGATGGGGCAGGGCGAGGTGGATCAGGTTGAGGGGGGCCTTGCAATTGACGGACCAGAGATGATCAAGCGCGGCTTCGTCGGGCGCGCGCAGGGTCATGGCGCTGTGCGCACCGGCGTTGTTGATCAGACCGTCGATCCGGCCGAAGCGTCGGAGCGCGGCATCGATCCAGTCGCGATGGGTTGCCCAGTCGGTCGCGTCGAACCGGGCAATGTGCAGGCGGGCGGGATCGAGCGGGGCCAGCGTCCGCGCCAGCGCCGCCGGATCGCGCACGCCGAGGCTGAGGCTGTAGCCGGCGGCAAACAGCCGTTCAGCGAGTGCGCGGCCGATGCCGCGGCTGGCGCCGGAAATCAGGATCACGCGGCCATCGGGGTTCAGCATGCATCACCCGTGCAGGGTCAGGGGAGCAAAAGCGCGCCCCGCGCCGAAGCGATCGAGCCGGAACGGCGCCAGATCGAAGCCGGGCGCCTCGCCCAGCGCCAGCGCCTTCAGGATCGCCCCCGTCACCGGGCCGATGCCGAATCCGTGGCCGGAAAAGCCCGCGCCGATGACAAGGCCGGGATGGCTGGCGGGCGCGTCCAGCACCGGCAGGGCGTCGGGCGTGAGGTCGATCAACCCGCCCCAGACGCGTTCCAGCCCCAGCCCGGCGAGGACCGGCAGCAACGGCACCGTCCGGTCGATCAGCGCCGCGACATCGGCCAGCGCGGGACGCAGGCTCGCCTCGTTCCAGCGCGCCGGATCGCCCGGCCAGTCCCCGATGCCGGTGGTGATGCGCAGCCGCCCGTCGCGCTCCTGCCGGCCGGCGCAGTCGGCATTGGCGACGCCGAACACCTGATCGAAACACGGTGCGGCCGGCACCGTTTGCAGCACGCAGACACGTTTGACGGCGAGCGGAAGGGCAAGGCCCAGCGGAGCGAGCAGCTGAGGGGCATGGATGCCGGCGGCGACGATCACCGTATCGGCAAGGTGCGGTCCGTCGGGTGTTGCGACGCCGGTGATGCGGCCGTGGCGCTCGATCAGCGCGAGGGCAGGGGTCTGCTCGCGGATCATTGCGCCGTGGCGGCGCGCGGCGGCGGCATAGGCGGCGATCGTCGCGTCGGGGTCAGCATGGCCATCGCCGGGGCAGAACGAGGCGGCCAGCACCGACGCGCCGATGGCGGGGGCAATGGCGCGGATGTCAGCCGTGCTGCCGAGAAACGCAAGATCAAGCCCCAGCGCGGTCTGGCCCGCGACCATCGCGCGGATGGTGTCCGCTTCCGCCGGGGTCCGGGCAAGCCGCAGGTTGCCATGGCGGCGATAGAAAGTGGGCGCGCCAAGTTCCCCGTCCAGCCCGGTCCAGCGGGTGACGGCGGCGCGGGCCAGCGGCAGTTCCGCCGGGTCGCGGCCCGACTGGCGCACACCGCCAAGTGTCCAGGTCGAGGCCATGGCCCCGAGGGTCCGGGCTTCGAGCAGCGTGACCGACTGGCCGGCGCGTGCGAGTTCGTAGGCGGCGGCAAGCCCGCTGATGCCGCCGCCGATGACCAGCACATCGGCCATCGGTCAGGCCGCCGTGGTCCGCTTGAGGCGGGAAAACCGCTCGAGCCGGAACGGCGTCATGTCGATCGACGGCGTGCCGCCGCTGACCAGATCGGCGATCATGCGGCCCGCGCCGGGGCCGATGCCGAAGCCGTGACCGGAAAAGCCGGTGGCGAGATAGAAGCCGGGCAGCTTCGGCACCTCGCCGATCACCGGCACGGCATCGGGCATGGCATCGACCAGACCGCCCCATGAGGCGGCGACCTTCATATCCCGGAAGGCCGGGAAGGCGGCGATGAGATTGCGCTGTCCCTCGGCCAGAATGCTCTCGCTCGGTTTGGGATCGAGCGTGCGCACACGCTCGAACGGGGTCACCTCGTCCATCCGCCAACGGCGCGGCGTCCGCGCTTCCTCGACGAAGCGGTCACCGATGCGCAGGCGCAGTTCATGCCGCTGTTTGGCCAGCGCGGGCAGGAAATCGAAGAACAGGCGGAAGCTGTCAGGCACGATATGGGCGACATTGGCGCCACGATGGGCAATGGTGTAGCCGCCGTCCGCGCGCTTGCGGAAGGCATAGTCGGAGGCGCCGACGGCGTGGGTCGGCGGGCCATCCATCGGCGTCGTCCGCATCACCGAGCCGAGCACTTTCAGCTGCGGGAAATCGATACCCATATTGCCCAGAAACAGCCGCGACCACGCACCGCCGGCCAGCACCACCTTCTGGCAGGCGATGGTGCCGCGCTCGGTGATGACGCCGCTGACGCGACCCGCCGCCGTCTCCAGCCCGCGCACGGCGCAGCGGGTCAGCACATGGCCGCCGAGGTCCCTGACCTTGCGGGCGATGGCGGGCACCGCCTTCTGCGGTTCGGCCCGCGCATCGTGCGGGGTGAACAGCGCGCCGGCGTAGGTCCGCGCCGAGCCGGGCAGGACGCTTTCGATTTCGCGCGCGGCGAGCAGGCGCGAGCCAAGCTGATAGGGTTCGGCGTGCCTGAGCCAGTCGGCATGCTTGGCGAGATCGGCTTCGGTGTCGGCGACATAGACGATTCCCGAGCGGGTGAAGCCGAGGTCGGCCCCGACGCGTGCGCCCAGTCCCTCCCAGATGCGCTGGGATTCGAGCGCCATCGGGATTTCGCTGACGTCGCGGCCCATGACGCGGACCCAACCCCAGTTGCGGCCCGACTGTTCGTGGCCAACCTCGCCCTTCTCGCAGACGGCGACGGAAATGCCTTTTTCGGCCAGGAACAATGCGGTCGAGATGCCGATGATGCCGCCGCCGATGATGACGATGTCGACGGCGTCGGGCAGGGCGGGCGAGGAATCGAACGGGTCCATGACGATCGGCAAGGCAACCTCCCGTGAGCGGGCAGTGATCAGACAACTCCGACATTAGTCGAAATCATCGGTCCGTCACGTGGGTTTACGCCCGAATCTTGCGGCGCGCCAAATCGCCGCTGACGCCGGCCTGCCTGCCGGTGTAGGGTGCGGCAGACTTGCCGGCGCTGAGGAGTGCACCATGAGCCGTTCGCCGCTGCCCGATTATCGCGAACCGTGCGGCTGGAATGCGCTGCTGCCGCCCCGCCAGCCCCGGTCGCCGGCGCGTGGCGACATCCGTGTTCGCTATGCCGTGGTCGGAGCGGGATTTACCGGTCTGGCCGCGGCGCGGCGGCTGAGCGAACTGGAGCCAGACGCAACCATCGCCGTGCTCGAAGGATCGACCATCGGCGAGGGGTCGTCGGCCCGCAACTCAGGCTTTGCCAACCCGCGCGATTCGAAAATCGGCCTGTCGACCTCGGATATGGACCGGGCGGAAAAGCTCAACACCTATGCTGCCGAAGGCTTTGCCTATCTTGTCGAGGCGATGGAGCGCGGCGGCTTCGGCTGCGATCTCCAGCGCACCGGACGGGTCACGGCGGCGGCGACCGCGCTCGGCGCGGAGAAGATCCGGACGATGGCAGAGGGCGCGCGGGCGCATGGCTTTGCCCATGAGTTCCTCGAGGGCTCGGCGCTCAGGGATGTCATCGGCAGCGCGTATTACCGCTGCGCCATTCGCACGGCGGAGGGCTATCTGCTTCAGCCGGCAGCGCTGGTGCGCGGGCTGGCCGACGGACTGGGCGCAGCGGTGACGCTGTACGAGACGTCCCCGGTTCTGACGCTCGATCATGGACGCAACTGGGTTCTCGGCACGCCCGAGGCGCGGATCACCGCCGATACGGTCATTCTGGCGACCAACGCGGCGATCAAGCACTTCGGCTACTGGCGCGACGGGCTGGTGACGATCTACACCTTTGCCGCGATCACCGAGGCGATGGCGGCGGATGATGCGGCCCATCTCGGCGTGTCCGACTGGGGCTTGCTGCCGGCCCATCGGCTCGGCACCACCGTGCGCCGGGTCGGCACCGACCGGCTGATGGTGCGCTCGCTCTATGCCTATGAGAAGCCGCTGGGTTCGGACGAGGTCCGCGCCGCACTGACGGCCTGTTTCCACCGCCGCTACCCGATGCTCGCCCATGTGGCGCTGGAGCATGTCTGGGGCGGGACGACGGCCCTGACGATGAACGGTTCGCCGCGCTGGGGGCAGATCGCGCCGGGGCTGCATGCGTCGGCCGGGTGCAACGGTTCGGGCGTCGTCAAGGGCACGGTGCTGGGCAAGCGGCTGGCCGAGAGCATCGTGACGGGCGATCCGCAGGCCGACCTGCAGGCGGTCTATGGCCGCGCCAACCGGATTGCGCCCGAGCCGTTCCGCACGCTCGGCTTCCATGTCGTCTCGGCCTTCGAACGGCGCAAGGCCGGGCTGGAGATGTAGG